>NZ_VDHF01000065.1:0-6404 GCF_006228025.1 Testudinibacter crocodili | reverse complement strand
TGCAGTAGTCCCACCTGAACCCATGCCGAACTCAAAAGTGAAATGCTGTAATGCCGATGGTAGTGTGGAGTCTCCCCATGTGAGAGTAGGACACCGCCGGATTTTATTTTCTAAGTAAACTTGTTATTAGAGTTTATTTAGAAAATAAAAAATTTTGGTAGCTATAGTGCAACAGACCCACCTGAATCCATGCCGAACTCAGAAGTGAAATGTTGTTACGCCGATGGTAGTGTGGGGTCTCCCCATGTGAGAGTAGGTCACTACCAATTATCAATTTCAGCGGAGTGGTAGTTCAGTTGGTTAGAATACCTGCCTGTCACGCAGGGGGTCGCGGGTTCGAGTCCCGTCCATTCCGCCACTTTACAATTTAGGGGCGTAGTTCAATTGGTAGAGCACCGGTCTCCAAAACCGGGTGTTGGGAGTTCGAGCCTCTCCGCCCCTGCCATTATTTTGTTATTCCATTGTTTTACCCTCTTTAATTTCTAGCTTGAGTTCTTCAAAGCGATATCCATTTTTATCATAAACCAAATATGGTGCAGTTTCATGCCAGTCACCCAAAACAATACGAGTAAAAGTGCGGTTTGGTGAATCATCTATTGAGTGGATAGCTTGTCTGTGAGTGTGTCCGTGTATCAGTTGAGATACACCAAAATGTTGCATGGTTTGTGTCACAAAATCTGGGTTCACGTCCATAATTTCATTTGCTTTTTGACTTTTTTGCTGACGGCTTCTGCTGCGGATTTTATTGGCAATACGCAGACGGATAAACAGTGGCAGGCATAAAAATAGCCGTTGCCGCCAAATATTATGCACTTTTTTGCGATATGCTTGATAGCTGGTATCGTCAATACAAAGTGTATCACCATGGCAAAGTAAAACCTCTTTGCCGTATAAATTAACCTTATGGTATTCCGGTAATAGGATTAAACCGCACTTTGTAGCAAAACGGTTACCAATTAAAAAATCTCGATTGCCGTGTTGAAAATAGACTTGAATATTTCGCTCGGTCAACTGTTTTATTTGGTGCTGAACTAATTGTGCCAACTCAGAATTTTCGTCATCACCAATCCAAAAATCAAACAGATCACCTAAAATATATAGCGCTTCGCCTTTTATCGCTTCAGTTTGCATAAATTGTTCGAAAAGTGCGGTTAAGTGTGGAAGATTTTCACTTAAATGAAGATCCGCAATAAAATAGGTTTTTTTCATCATTGTTATTTTTTATATCATTAAATTTTTAGGAAATAGTTCCGATTTTATACACATATTCCGACATTTTCGCTATACTCTAGCAAATTTTTTTAGGAAATTGTTATGTTATTATTTTTACGAGCAATCATCGTAGTTTTCGCAGCCTTGTTAATTTGTTTACTTGGAACGGTTTATTCGTTGATCCGTTTTAAAAATCCGAGCAATGTTGGCGTGGTCGCACGTTGGTTTGGACGTTTACATCCGTTGTTTGGTTTGAAAGTGGAGCATCGTTTTCCTACGGATGCTGAAAATAACGGACCTTGCATCTATATTGGCAATCATCAAAATAATTATGATATGGTGACGATGGCATATATGGTTAGGCCGCGTACGGTCAGCGTGGGTAAAAAAAGTTTGGCTTTCATCCCCTTTTTTGGCTTGTTATATTGGGCAAGTGGCAACATTTTACTGGATCGTGATAATAAGAGCAAAGCCCACTCTACTATGGGGGAATTAGCACAACGGATTAACCGAGATAAATTGTCGATTTGGATGTTTCCGGAAGGTACACGCAGTCGCGGACGCGGCTTGTTACCGTTTAAAACCGGGGCATTTCATGCGGCTATTGCAGCCGGTGTGCCGATTGTGCCGGTCTGTTGCAGCAATTTGCACCATAAAATTGATCTTAACCGTTGGGACAATGGCAAGGTGATTTGCGAAATGTTAGCGCCCATTGATACCTCAAATTATAGCCGTGAAAATGTGCGGGAATTAATGAATCACTGCCATGCAGTGATGAAACAAAAAATTGACCAGCTTGATCAAGAGCTGGGGCAGTAGCATTACGGACAGTAGATAATGAAATCTGGCTTATCTCGTCGCAGGTTACTCAAAAATACAACTCTACTTGGTGCAAGTGCGGTGTTGCCAGCGGCCTATGCGTCAGGCATACAGCCGTTGCCGATTCCGCCGTTGTTAGATGTCGGGCGCGGGCGCCCAATTTTACTTTCAATGGGGAGCAGTAAGAAAGCGTTTGTTGATGCTAAAAAAGTAGACGTATGGGGCTTTAACGGGCTGTATTTGGGACCGACGATTCGTTGTAAGCAGGGAGATTTTGTTCGTTTAAATTATAGCAATCAACTTTCGCAGCGAGTATCGATCGGTTTGCAGGGATTGCAGGTCAGCGGCGAGTTGTTTGGGGGCGTTGGGCGTCAGTTCGATAGCGGTGCAGGCTGGTCACCGATTGTACCAATCACCCAATCGGCAGCCACGTGTTGGTATCACGCAGATACCTTGGCACACTCGGCTTATCAGGTTTATCGTGGCTTGTCCGGTATGTGGTGGATTGACGACGAGGAGAGCCGTAAGGCAAAACTACCGAATAAATACGGCGTTAATGATATTCCGTTGATTTTACAAGATGTGCGCCTGAACAATCAGGGAGAGCAACTGTTTAATCCGAATCAACGTCAATTTCTTGGTAACCGTTTGTTGGTGAATGGCGTTGAAGCGCCCTATTTAAATGTGGCGCGAGGTTGGGTGCGGTTGCGGTTGTTGAACGCATCATTGTCGCGAGGATATAATCTTAATTTAGATGATGGGCGCAGCATCTGGGTGTTAGCCGGTGGGCTGGGATTTTTGCCGCAACCGCGCGAAGTGCGTTCACTATTTTTAGCACCGGGTGAGCGGGCAGAAATTTTAATCGATTTGAATGAAGGTGGCAATGTTGCGCTAATCAGTGGTGAAAAACGGGGCTTTTTTGACAAAATGACCTCGTGGTTCGCGGATGAGAATGAGCTGGTTGACAACACTGTGCTAGCGTTGCGCCCCGATGGTTTGCTTTCTGCCTTTGAGCAAAAAATCGATTTTCAACGACAAGAACAGATTACAACCAATGTGGCGGTGGCACAGCAACGGAGTTTTATGCTGGATGTTGAAAATGCTTTGCTCAATCAACAGAAGTTTGATCCGCGTCGAGTGGATGTCAATGCTGCGTTGGGCAGCTATGAACGCTGGTATTTAAGTGCAACTGCACCGATTGGATTTAGCCTACAAGGTGCTAAATTTTTGCTTGAATCTTTTAATGGGCAGACGATAGATACTTCGCAATTAACCTGGCGTGATACGGTATGGGTGAATGGTAATATTTCGATTTTGGTAAAATTTGATCAAACTTCTTCCAATAACTATCCATTCACCTTCGGCAGCAGTGATTTAATGTTGGCGGATAAAGGCTGCTTAGGGATGTTGGTCGTTCAATAAGTTATGCCAATCCCAAGGCATATTTTAACGCCTGTTTTTTGATTGGGCTAACTTTATCTACTGCGATCAGCGCCAAATTGCGTAAAATTTTCAACGGCAGAATATCTTCTTTAAATCCTTTATAAAACAGATCCATACCGCTCTGCATCAGCAGATTGTCTTTTTGGCGTAGCCTTTGATAGCGTGCTAAAACCGTTTCATCATCAATCGCCTGACCGCACTTTTGTGCTTTTGCAATCACCTCTAAAAACACGTTCACATCTTTAAAACCTAAATTAACACCTTGTCCGGCAAGTGGATTAATTGTGTGCGCTGAGTCACCTAATAATACAATACCGTTTTTATAATAATCTTGCGCATGGCGACGGGTGAGTGGAAATGCAGCCGCTTGTCGGCTTTTGACTGCGCCTAAACGTGCTGGAAATGCCTGTGCAATTTCTTTATCCAGTTTCTCTAATGGCATTTTTTGCAGTTCGCGAATTCGCTCCGGGCTGTCGTACCACACCAAACAGCCCTGATTACCTAATAAAGGCAGAAATGCACGTGGGCCACTTGGGGAAAATTGCTGCCAAGTGATATCCTGCTGTGCAAGTGCGGTGTCAACCAAAATCAGCATACAGCTTTGGCGGTATTGCCAACCAGTCAGCCCGATGCCAGCGATTTGCCGCAGTTTTGAATTCGCACCATCACAAGCCAGTACCAGCGGCGCATGATAACATTCACCGCTGGTGAGGCGAAGCTGCCAATCGTGACCGCACTTTTCCATCTGTTGAATATCAGCATTCAGTTGGCTGCTTAAATTGGGGTAATCAGGAAAAGTTTGCCACAAACCGAGCTGAATCAGATTATTTTCCACCATATAACCCAGCTCGTTCAGACCCAAATCGCAGCTGTGAAATGCGGTGGAAAAACCGTCGATTTCCCAAGTTTCTAGCGTGCGGTACGGGCAGGCTCGCATGGCGAGAATAGGCTGCCAAGCCTGTAGTTCCGTCAATAAATTGACGGAAGCCACACTGATAGCGGAAATCCGGATATCGTAAGGCTGATCAGCACTAAAGTGCGGTAAGCTGCCCTGTTCAATCAGTTGCACGCTTAATCCCAATTTTGCCAAGCCCAATGCCGCTGCCGAGCCAACCATGCCGCCGCCAACCACAATCACATCTTTGCGATTCAACATTTCTTCCCCTAATGCCTGCTTATATTATGGTTTATTCTACTCGCAGCCGCCGATTTTCTAAAGCAAATCACAAATAAAATCGGTTTTTACTGGTCAGCAATCCTGCAAATCGGTAGAATAGCCCGATTTAAATTCCATTAGTTTTTAGCACCGTATCCTTTAACTTGTAAATTAGTGCGGTCGATAACCGCGTCCTAACGAAGAAAAACCATGACACAAAAATTACACATTAAAACTTGGGGCTGCCAGATGAACGAATACGACTCATCAAAAATGGCGGATTTATTGAATAGTACGCACGGTTTCGAATTGACTGAAAATGCGGAAGAGGCCGATGTGCTGCTGCTGAATACCTGCTCGATTCGTGAAAAAGCACAAGAGAAAGTGTTTCACCAATTGGGACGCTGGAAAGATTTGAAAAAATCGAATCCAAAGTTGGTGATCGGCGTGGGCGGCTGTGTTGCCTCACAAGAAGGGGCGCACATTCGCGATCGGGCGCCCTATGTGGACATTATTTTTGGTCCACAAACCCTGCATCGTTTACCGGAAATGCTCAATCAAATTCGTGGCGGCAAAAGTGCGGTAGTCGATGTCAGCTTCCCAGAAATTGAAAAGTTTGATCGCCTGCCGGAGCCGAAAGCCGAAGGCCCGACGGCGTTTGTCTCGATTATGGAAGGCTGCAATAAATACTGTTCGTTCTGCGTAGTGCCTTACACCCGTGGCGAAGAAGTCAGCCGCCCGGTGGACGATGTGTTGTTTGAAATTGCGCAACTAGCAGCGCAAGGTGTGCGTGAAGTCAATTTATTGGGACAGAACGTAAACGCCTATCGTGGCGCCACCTTTGATGATGGCATCTGCACCTTTGCCGAATTGTTGCGTTTGGTTGCCGCAATTGACGGGATTGATCGCCTGCGTTTCACCACCAGCCACCCGATTGAATTTAGCGATGATATTGTTGAAGTTTATCGTGATACACCGGAGTTGGTCAGCTTCCTGCATTTACCGGTGCAAAGCGGCTCAGATCGGGTGTTGACCATGATGAAACGCAACCATACCGCACTTGAGTATAAATCGATTATCCGCAAACTGCGCAAAGTGCGGCCGGAGATTCAAATCAGCTCCGATTTTATCATTGGTTTTCCGGGCGAAACGCAAGAGGATTTCCAACAGACAATGGATCTGATCGCACAAGTGAATTTCGATATGAGCTTCAGCTTCATCTATTCGGCACGCCCAGGTACACCAGCAGCAGATATGCCGGACGATGTCAGCGAAGAAGAGAAGAAAGAGCGCTTATACTTGTTGCAACAACGGATTACCCAACAAGCAATGCAATTCAGCCGTAAAATGCTTGGCACAGAACAACGGGTGCTAGTAGAAGGACCGTCGAAAAAAGATGTGATGGAACTGACCGGACGCACCGAAACCAACCGCATCGTTAATTTTGCCGGCACACCGGAGATGATCGGTAAGTTTGTCGATATTAAAATCACCGATGTCTGGACCAACTCCCTGCGCGGCGAGGTGATCAGAACCGAAGACCAAATGGGCTTACGTGTACAACAAAGCCCACAAAGCGTAATCCAACGCACCCGCCAAGAAGACGAGCTGGGTGTGGGGCAGTATGTGGTGAATTGATCATTTGCATTGATAACGAACCAAGCCTCTTTTCATTTGATGAGAGGCTTTTTTAGTTGTAGTTAAAATTTTTAGAAAAAAATCAAAAATAATTATTTTTATTTATAAAATATTCATTGTTGGTTTGTTTTTTTAG
>NZ_VDHF01000064.1:0-27771 GCF_006228025.1 Testudinibacter crocodili | reverse complement strand
CTTTTAAACTTTTAAACTTGGCATTTAATCTGCAAAATAAGGGGCTTTATGATGAAATTTAAAAAATCATTTGTAATCACTTCTCTGGCACTTTCAATATTTAGCGCATCCATAATGACCACCGCAGTGGCTGCCAATGTTATCCCAACACAAACTCAACAAGCTTCCATTCGTTATGATCAAAGTATGGATATTTTCCATCCGATTTATGCTAAAAACGGCATGGTGGCGACAGAGCAAGCACTAGCGACACAAGTTGGGCTGGATATATTAAAGCAAGGTGGTAATGCAGTTGATGCTGCCGTTGCTGTTGGTTTTGCTTTAGCGGTAGTGTTGCCAAATGCCGGTAATATTGGCGGTGGTGGTTTTATGGTGGTTTATGATGCCAAGACCAAACAAAGCGTTGCACTTGATTTCCGGGAAATGGCACCGCTTAAAGCTACTAGGGATATGTATCTGGATCAGGATGGCAACGTGGTCGATGGCAGATCGTTGTTCACCCATCTTGCGATTGGCGTTCCTGGCACAGTTGCTGGAATGGAGCATGCTTTAAAAAAGTGGGGAACGATGTCGCTGGCTCAAGTCATCGCCCCGTCAATTGAATTGGCTGACAAAGGGTTTGTGGTGAGTGAAACTTTGGGACAAACCCTTGAGACAGAAAAAGATAATTTAGCTAAATGGCAAGATAGTAAAAGGATCTTTTTCAAAAATGATGCGCCGTTCACTGTTGGAGATTTGTTAGTGCAGAAAGATTTGGCAAAATCGCTGCAACTCATTGCTCAACAGGGTGGAAAAGCTTTTTATGAAGGTGAAATTGCGCAGAAAATCGTGACAGAAATGGAAAAACATGGTGGCTTGATCACATTAGAAGACATGAAAAACTATCGAGCTATTGAACGAAAACCAATTGAAGGTGAATATCGCGGTTATAAAATTGTGACTATGCCTCCGCCAAGTTCAGGGGGAATCCACTTGGTGCAAATTCTGAATATTTTAGAACGTTACCCACTCCAAGAGTTTGGGCAAAATAGTGCCAAAGCGATTCGCCACTATGCCGAAGCCATGAAACTAGCCTATGCCGATCGGTCCGAATATCTAGGTGATCCGGATTTTGTACAAATTCCAGTAACAGGGCTGATTTCAAAAAAATATGCGGGTGAATTAGCGACGACTATTACTACCGACACCATTCGTCCATCATCAGAGATCAAGCCCGGCAAACCGCATCCCTACGAAAGTGATCAAACTACGCATTACTCGATTATGGATAAAGATGGCAATGCGGTCGCTGTAACTTATACCTTGAACCTGAATTTTGGCAGCGGAATTGTCGCTGAAGGTACGGGAATTCTATTAAATAATGAAATGGATGATTTTTCCGCCAAGCCGGGTACGCCGAATGCCTTTGGGTTGATTGGCGGTGATGCGAATGCAGTAGCAGCGCAAAAACGTCCGCTTTCATCAATGACCCCGACGATTGTTATGAAGGACGACAAACCATGGCTGGTGACCGGTAGTCCGGGTGGCGCACGGATTATCACCACTGTACTACAAAGCATTGTCAATACGATTGATTACGGTATGAATCCAGCAGAAGCAATTATGGTACCGCGCGTGCATCACCAATGGCTGCCAGATGAAATTCGGATTGAAGAAGGAATCAGTCCTGATACGATTAATATTCTGCAGGAAGAGGGCTATAAAGTCGTTCCTAAAGCGACAATGGGTAAAGTTCAGATTATTCAAGCCCGTGAAGACGGCTTTTAC
Source organism: Testudinibacter crocodili (assembly GCF_006228025.1). Lineage (NCBI taxonomy): Bacteria > Pseudomonadati > Pseudomonadota > Gammaproteobacteria > Pasteurellales > Pasteurellaceae > Testudinibacter > Testudinibacter crocodili. The sequence goes on along the minus strand of NZ_VDHF01000064.1, from coordinate 26,004 downwards.
GGTGCCTCCGATCCACGCAATCCAGATGGGTTAACGTTAGGTTATTAGTCTAGATAACAAACGTCTGAATGATGAAAAGCCAAGTAACCGCACTTGGCTTGTTACGTTTTATTCTCTTTCCCCTATATTTAAAAAAAGTTGTATACTATTTCCATTTTCTGTCTGGAATAAAGAGGCAACCTTGACCGAACAACTTATCGAATCTTTTACCCTAGAACCTCAGGATAATGCGCGTTTGCAATCGTTGTGTGGGGCGTTTGATGATCATCTGCAACGGATTGAAAGCACGTTTAAGCTGCAAATTCTTCGACGTGATTTTAATTTTACCCTGAAGTCTGAACCGCCGCATACGGCAAAATTGTTGAAAGCAGTGGCGAAGCTGATTCAGCAGTTGTATGCCGATACTGCACCGCTGAAGGGCAAAATCAAAGAGTTGGATTTGGAAGATGTGCATATTGCAATTCAGGAAAGCCGGATTTTAGCCCAGGCGGAGGAAACCAGCGAAGTGCGGTCAGAGTCCAAGGTCTATACCACCACGGTGAAAACCAAGCGTGGCGTGATCAAGCCGCGCGGTGCCAATCAGATTCAATATCTGCACAATATTTTACGCCACGACATCAGCTTCGGTATCGGACCTGCAGGAACAGGGAAAACTTATCTTGCGGTGGCGGCAGCGGTGGAGGCGTTGGAAAAGCAGGAAATTCGTCGGATTCTGCTGACCCGTCCGGCAGTGGAAGCCGGTGAAAAATTGGGCTTTTTGCCCGGTGATTTAGGGCAAAAAATCGAGCCGTATTTGCGTCCGTTGTACGACGCGCTGTTTGAAATGTTGGGCTTCGAGCGGGTGGAAAAGCTGATTGAACGCAATGTGATTGAAATCGCACCGCTGGCGTATATGCGCGGTCGCACCCTGAATGATGCGTTTATTATTTTGGACGAGAGCCAGAATACCACCGTCGAGCAGATGAAAATGTTCCTCACTCGAATCGGTTTTAACTCCAAAGCGGTGATTACCGGTGATATAACCCAAGTCGATTTGCCGCGCAGTCAAAAATCGGGTTTGCGCCATGCGATGGAAGTGTTGCAAGCCGTGCCGGAACTGAGTTTTAACTTTTTTGAAAGCAGTGATGTGGTGCGTCATCCAGTGGTCGCTAAAGTGGTGCAGGCCTATGAAATTTGGGAGCGGGAAGATGAAATCCGTCGCCAGGCAGTAGCGGAAGAACGGCGTCAAGCACGGTTACTACAAGGAAGCTGAGCATGAAAAATATGATTATCGATCTGCAACTCGCCTGTGAAAATGTGGATAACCTGCCGAGCCAGGCGCAAATCGAGTTGTGGGCGCAAAGTGCGGTCAAGCCGAGTCTTGATGGTGTGGAAATGACAGTGCGGATTGTTGATGAAGCGGAAAGCCAGATGTTAAACCGCACTTATCGTGCCAAAGATTACCCGACCAATGTGCTCTCGTTTCCGTTTGAATCACCGGCGGAAGTCGAATTACCGTTGTTGGGCGATTTGGTGATTTGCCGTCAAGTGGTAGAACGGGAGGCGACAGAACAGCAAAAACCGCTGTTGGCACATTGGGCGCATATGGTGGTGCACGGCAGTTTGCATCTGTTGGGTTACGATCATATTGACGATGACGAAGCGGAAGAGATGGAAAGTCTAGAAACGGAGATTATGCAAGCGTTGGGCTTTGACGATCCGTATTTGAGTGAGAAAGCATAGCCTGTTTCTCTGATGAAAAATCCTTTTTTCCGCCACCCACTCATTTTATGCGGTGATGATGTTTGGTTAAGCCGACAACTCGCCGCATTTTTCGCATTAAATCAGCATAAAAGTGCGGTTTATTGTGCGCCACAGCCACCTGAAATCTTACCGCCAAATTGTACTTTTTACGCCTTTGTCCATGCCAAAAATCTGTTGGGGCAAGAGTGGGATTGTGCGGTTTATGACACGAGGCAATCATCCGAGGTAAACTTTAATCTGGAAGCATTGGCAATTGTTGCGGCAGCGATTAAAGCCGGTGGGATATTGCTGATTTTATTGCCGAAAGATTGGCAGATTCAAGTGGATTTGGATAGCTTGCGTTGGAACGGCACAGCGCAAGCGATTACACCAAGTCATTTTTATCAATGGTGGCAAAGTGCGGTTGAGCGGCATCAAATCCCAATTTATCAGCAAACAGCAATAAATCCATCTTTGCCGCATATTGCAACGGATTTATGGCAACAGCCGCCGAGCGCACGGGTGCAACAACAACGGCTATTGCAGCAGATGCTGGCTGCGCAAGCGGAGTTGTATCTGCTTACTGCCAAGCGTGGACGCGGCAAATCGGCGCTTGCCGGCATGCTTGCCGATAAACTGAGCGAGCAAAGTGCGGTTTTTCTAACGGCACCTAATCAAAATGCGGTGCAGGCATTGTATCGGCATTGTCAAAATAAACCGCACTTTATGGCGCCTGATGATTTGATTGCGCGTTTGAATGAAAATCCGCAGCCATTTGCAGAGAGTTGGCTGATTATTGATGAAGCGGCGATGATTCCGCTGGACATGCTGGCGACGATTTGCTGCCATTTTGCCCATATTCTGCTGACCACCACCATTGACGGCTATGAAGGCACCGGGCGTGGTTTTGAGCTGAAATTCAAACAATTGACCAATCGCACTTGCCAGCTTTTGCATTTGCAGCAACCGTTGCGTTATGCAGAAAATGATTCGCTGGAACGTTGGATTGATGATTTGCTATTACTCAACAATCGGATGCACACCACCAGCAACGAGACGAATAATCTAACGCTGGCGCAAATTTCGCCAACAGAACTGGTGGCTGATCCGCAACAAATCTGCCATTTTTATCGCTTGTTGGCGTTGGCGCACTACCGCACGTCGCCGCTGGATTTGCGCCGTTTGCTTGATGCGCAAGGACAACGGTTTTGGTTGTTACGTCGGCAAGGCGAGATTAGCGGCGGAATTTGGGCGTTGGCGGAGGGCGGTATTGCGGATGCCGATTTGATCGAGAAAATCTGGCGTGGCGAACGGCGTCCAGCAGGGAATCTTGTTGCGCAAGCTTTGTGTTTTCAGGCGGATTTGCCGCAAGCTTGTGCGTTGCGATCGCTACGGATCTCACGGATTGCGCTACCGCCGTCGTTGCAGCGGCAAGGCTTCGGTCAGCAACTGGCGCGGCAGTTGCTTGAAGATTGCGGGGCTGAATTGGATTTTATTTCCGTCAGTTTTGGTTACAGCGATGGATTAGCGGAATTTTGGCAAAAGTGCGGTTTTCGGATCATTCATCTCAGTAGCGGCAAAGAGGCGAGCAGCGGTTGTTACAGTGCCATGGCGATTTACCCGCTTTCGCCAGACGGCGAACGCTTTTATCAGCAGGCACGGCAGCAATTTCTGCGCAATTTTCCGTTAGCGGAACATCCCCTATTCCCACGGTTGAAGCAATTGATTGCTTTTCCTGAAATCGATTGGCAGTTGAATGCCGATGATCTACGCCAATTACATGGTTTTGCTGAAGCCAACCGCACTTTGGCTGCGACTTATCCGGCGCTGCGCCGCTTAATCAAAGCCACCCCAGAATTTGATTGGCAAACGTTGCAGCAGTCGCAAGATGGTAAAAAACAGCGCTTACAGCAATGGCGGACTGTGATCACTGGTCTGATTTAAGGTTAGTGGGATATTATTCTGATAGTTTGGATTTCGCCTGCGCGGTTTCACTAAAATGGAGTGTTATCGGTTTAAACTTGGAATAGATCCATAATCCCAGTGCCATTACACTGCCAGCCAATAATGTCCAGGTTAAGGCAACAAGAAACAGGATCACAGGCACGATGTAAAATACCGCAATGCCGTTGACCGGTTGTTGATTCCACATCACATCAGCCAGATCAAAATAACCTACAATCCCAAATACTAAAGATAACGGCAGAAAGCCCACTAATAATCCGATAAAAACTAATTTATAAATAGTGCCAGTGGTCAATTTTTTCACCATGATATTTGACATGGATAACTCCTCATTCATTTGATTGTCTTTAAGCGTCTGATTATGGCTTTATTCACGGTTCCGATCAAGAAAAAGTGGTTGGAAGGGCGAGGGTAGCGGTTCACCTCTCTATTTTGGAGCGGTGAGGTTATTCCTTAAGATCAAATCGCAATTAGGTTGAATGAAAAACAACCAGTTAACTGTGATCTAATCCACATAAATAGTTGACAAAAAACTTGCAACAACAGTGTTCAGATAATAAACTTAGACCAAAGTGGTGAATTGTGGGATTTTGTGGGATAAAACGATCAAAATCTCGGTTTAGTGGTAAAGAGTGGCGATAATCAGCAAAAATAATTGAGTAAATGGGATTGCTATGTTTCGTGGTGCGACTTCAGTCAGTTTAGACAGCAAAGGGCGGCTTGCCGTTCCTACCCGCTATCGCACTGAAATCCTTGAACAAAATGGCGGTCAGATGGTGTGTACCGTCGATATTCGCCAGCCCTGTTTACTGCTTTATCCACTGAACGAATGGGAAATTATCGAACAAAAATTGGCGGCGCTGTCTAATTTTGATCCGCAACAACGCCGCTTGCAGCGGGTGATGTTGGGATATGCTGCCGAATGCGGACTGGATAAAAACGGACGTATTTTGCTGAGCCCTGTGCTGCGTGAGCATGTCAAACTGGATAAGAACATTATGTTGGTTGGACAATTGAATAAATTTGAGATCTGGAGCGAGGAAGCTTGGCTTGCTCAAATCGCAGAGGATATTGAAATCGGCAGCAGCGGTGCTTTTGTCGATTCGGAAGTATTAAAAACGCTGTCATTGTAAAAGAGAAAGAATCATCTTTCCGTCAGTGATAGTAGCACTAGCAGGGCAAGCGGTGTGCTGGAGTGCACCGCGACCCCATTTTATAATTGAATACTATTTAAATATTAGCGAAAAATATGACTTTTTCCCCAATGCGACCAATTACGTTATCAGTCGGTTCTCACATTACGGTACTGCTTCATGAAGCGGTCGCCGGGCTGGCACTTAAGCCAAATGGTGTATATATCGACGGCACTTTTGGGCGTGGTGGACATTCCCGTTTGATTTTATCCCAGTTGGGGGAAAATGGACGTTTGATCGCAGTGGATCGTGATCCGCGCGCAATCGCTGAGGCGGAATCAATTGATGATTCTCGGTTTAGTATTGTGCACAGCACCTTTTCACAGATCGAAGAAATCTGTCAACAACAGAATTTAGTCGGCAAGGTTGATGGCATTTTACTCGACTTAGGGGTTTCTTCACCCCAATTGGACGACGCTGAACGTGGTTTCAGTTTTATGAAAGATGGTCCGCTGGATATGCGTATGGATACTACGCAAGGTATGTCGGCGGCAGAATGGCTGCAACAGGTATCAATCGATGATTTAGCTTGGGTGTTAAAAACCTTTGGTGAAGAGCGGTTTGCCAAACGAATTGCTACTGCGATCGTACATTTTAATAAAACGGCGGCAGAGCAAGGCGAACCAGGGCTCAACCGCACTTTGCAATTGGCGGAGCTGATCAGTCAAGCCGTGCCATTTAAAGATAAACACAAACACCCGGCGACCCGCAGTTTTCAGGCGATTCGGATTTTTATCAACAGCGAATTAGATGAATTGGAACGGGCGTTGCAATCAGCATTAAACGTTTTGGCGCCGCAGGGACGGCTCTCGATCATCAGTTTCCATTCGCTGGAAGATCGCATGGTCAAACGCTTTATGCGCAAACAAAGCAAGGGTGTGGAGGTCCCGAAAGGGCTTCCGTTACGTGAAGATCAAATCGAGCGCAACCAAACCTTAAAAACCATCGGCAAGGCAATTATGCCGAGCGAACAAGAACAACAGCAAAATCCACGTTCAAGAAGTGCGGTATTGCGAGTCGCGGAAAGAATGGGGCAATGATGATGTTAGATCGCTATCCATTACGGAAATTGATTTTAGATGATCTATTTGCTGCCAACAAGATTGCAATTGTGCTGTGGTTTGTGATGATCGGCAGTGCTGTGGCAACCATTTGGATTATTCACCACACTCGTCAACTGAACACAGAAAACGGTGAATTGATTTTAGCGAAGCAGGCGTTGGAAAACGAATATATTAATTTGAAGCTGGAAGAACGGGCGCTGGACGACAATGTGCGAATTACTTCCATCGCAAATCGCTTGAAGATGGGGTATATCACCAGCGATCAACAAGTGATTATTATTGAAAACAACCATTAGGGTGCGGTCTATGGCGATATTTAACAAAAAGAACGATCGACAAGCAGCACAATTAAACAGTAAAACGGTGGCAAAAGGTGGTACCAAAAACGCTGTTAAAAATGTAGCAGTGATTGATACCTTTGTCAGCTGGCGTTATTGGACGGTGATTGCGGTTATTTTGATCAGTATGGCGTCATTGGTGGCGACGGCGGTCGATGTTCAAATCAGCAGTGCCGACAAAATGAACCAGGAAGCCGACAAACGTTCGCTGAGAACGCAGGCGATTCACTCCTCGCGTGGCATGATTTTGGATCGTAACGGACAGTGGTTATCAGTCAGTGTACAAATGTTTTCGGTGGTTGCTGATCCAAAAGTCGTTTTTGAAAAGGGATCATTGCAAGATCAAGAGCGCTGGAAGGCGCTGTCCGATGCTTTGGGCGTGTCGAACAAAAGCCTAAAAGACAAAATTAGCAAAAACCCAAACAGCCGCTTTCTATATCTGGCGCGCCAGGTGACACCAAGTGTCGCCAATTATGCGCGCGAATTGAAAATTCCAGGTGTTACGCTGCAAACTGAATTTCGCCGTTTTTATCCAAAAGTGGAAGAGACTGCCCATTTGATTGGCTACACCAACATTGACGGCGAAGGGATTGAGGGAATTGAAAAAAGTTTTGATAAGTTATTAATCGGGCAAGACGGTTCGCGTACTTATCGTAAAGATCGCTACGGCAATATGGTGGAAGCGGTAGACGATACCAAAAAATACGATGCGCACAACGTTACCTTGAGTATTGATGAACAATTGCAATCGATGGTGTATCGCCAAATTAAAGAAGCGGTGGCAGAAAATAAAGCCGAATCTGGCACGGCGGTGTTGGTGGATATTCGCACCGGTGAAGTGTTGGCGATGGCGAATGCGCCGTCATACAACCCGAATAACCGTACTAATGTGAAAGCCGATTTGATGCGTAATCGCGCGATTACTGATACCTTTGAACCGGGCTCGACGGTGAAACCGTTTGTGGTGCTGACCGCACTTCAGCGTGGAATTGTCAACAAAAATTCAGTGCTGAATACCGTACCGTTTAAAGTCAATGGGCATACGATTCGTGATGTGGCGCGCTACGACAAATTATCAGTTGCCGGTATCTTGCAAAAATCCAGTAACGTCGGGGTCAGCCACTTAGCACTGGCGATGCCGCCAAATGCCTTGATTGAAACCTATTCTAAAGCCGGTTTTGGACAACCAACCAATTTGGGATTGATCGGCGAACAGCGTGGACAGTTGCAAGATCGCAAGCGTTGGGCAGACATTGAGCGAGCGACGATCTCTTATGGCTATGGTTTGACGGTGACGCCGTTGCAGCTGGTTAGAGCCTATGTAACATTGGGCAGTTTTGGGGTGTATCGTCCGTTGTCGATCACCAAAGTGGATCCGCCGGTGTTGGGTACTCGTGTTTTCTCTGAAAAAACCACGCGTGATGTGGTCGAGATGATGGAGACGGTGGCGTTGCCAGGCGGTGGTGGCATTGCCGCTGCGGTCAAAGGCTACCGAGTGGCGATCAAAACCGGTACTGCGAAAAAAATCGAAAACGGTAAATATGTGGATAAATATATTGCCTACACTGCTGGCGTGGCGCCAGCGAGCAATCCACGTTATGCCTTGGTGGTGCTGATTAACGAGCCGAAAGCTGGAAAATATTATGGTGGTGCGATTTCGGCGCCAGTGTTTTCAAAAATTATGGAACACACACTACGCTCACAGAATGTTAAACCGGATGCGTTGAGCAGTGAGGAGATGGCAGCACGGGTTATTCGCTTGGATCAACAACAATCAGCGGTTTCTAACCAATCCAATCACATCAATTAAGGGGATGTTATGCAAAGATTGGCAGCACTTTTTTCTCTGCAAGGACTCCCCGATCTGAAGCTGCAACAGATCGAACTGGACAGCCGCAAAGTGCGGTTTGGCGATCTGTTTGTTGCATTAATCGGACACCAACAAGACGGACGGGCGTTTATTCCACAGGCAATTGCCAACGGTGCAAGTGCGGTATTGGCGCAAACCGAGGATCGGCAACAGCACGCAACGATGACCCTAGAAAGTCAGGTGCCGATTATCCATTATTATCAGTTAGAACAACATCTTTCCGCTATCGCCGATAAATTCTATGATTATCCATCGCACCATTTAACCTTAGTGGGTGTCACCGGCACCAACGGCAAAACCACGATCGCACAACTGTTGGCGCAATGGGTGCAATTGTTAGGTAAAACGTCTGCTGTGATGGGCACGATTGGTAACGGTCTGTACGGTAAGACGGTAGAAGCGCTCAACACCACGGGATCGGCTGTCGAGGTGCAGCAAAATCTGGCAGATTTTGTGCGACAAGGCGCTGAATTTGCAGTGATGGAAGTCTCCTCACATGGCTTGGTGCAACATCGGGTTGAAGCACTACAATTCAAAACCGCACTTTTCAGTAATTTAAGCCGTGATCATCTTGATTATCACCACACTATGCAAGCGTATGCGGCAGCTAAATTTCGTTTGTTCAATGAATTAGATTGTGAAAATCGAGTGATTAATGCCGACGATGCCATCGGCGCAGAGTGGTTGCGACAACTGCCTGACGCAGTGGCGGTGAGTGCCGATCCAAGTGCGGTTTTAACCCAAGCGCAATATTTGCAGGCAACTGCGATTGAATATCATGACGATGGTGCCACCATTAGGTTTGGCTCCAGTTGGGGCGAGGGCGAACTCAACAGCCGCCTGATCGGTTCATTTAATGTCAGCAATCTGCTGTTGGTGACTGCGGCGATGTTGCAGTTGGGTTATTCGTTGGCAAAATTGTGCCTGACAGCCAACCAGCTGAACGGCGTTTGTGGTCGAATGGAAATGTTCAGTGCGCCGAATCGACCAATGGCAATCGTGGATTATGCGCATACGCCGGATGCGTTGCAAAAAGCATTGCAAGCAGCACGGTTGCATTGCAAAGGGCGATTGTGGTGTGTATTCGGTTGTGGTGGCGACAGAGATCGTGGCAAACGCCCGCTGATGGGCGGCATTGCCGAGCAATTTGCCGACGTGGTGGTGCTGACCGACGACAATCCGCGCACCGAAGATCCGTATTTGATTTTGCAGGATATTCAAGCCGGTTTGCGCCAGCCGCAAAATGCGATGGTAATCCATGGGCGTGAACTGGCGCTGCAATACTGCTTGCAGCAGGCAGCCGCCGATGATGTGGTTTTGATTGCTGGCAAAGGCCATGAAGATTATCAAATTATCGGTACCACCAAGTTACATTTTTCCGATCGCGAGATTGTACAGCAGTTGCTGCAATCGTGACTTTACATAGAATAGCTATAATGAATATAGACATTAGAACTTTGGCAGAAATTTTATCAGCGGATTGTCTTGGTGACGCTTCGGTGACGGTAAAAAATATTACCACCGACACCCGCAAGCCCAGTGAACAAGCGCTGTTTTTCGCGCTGAAAGGCACTAATTTTGATGCGCATAATTACTTAACACAAGCAGTAGAACAAGGCGCTGCGGCGTTAGTGGTTGAACATGCCAATGCGACGCTTTCGGTGCCGCAACTGGTGGTGCCTGATACTCGTTTAGCATTGGGGCAATTGGCAAAATGGTGGAAAGCAACGCTGGCGCCAAAAACCGTGGCGATGACCGGCTCTTCCGGCAAAACTACCGTCAAAGAGATGACGGCCTCGATTCTGGCAAATTGCGGCGAAGTACTGTTCACTCAAGGTAATTTTAACAATGATATCGGTGTGCCGTTGACGTTGCTACGTTTGCAACCGCAACACCAATTTGCGGTGGTCGAACTGGGCGCTAATCATGCCGGTGAAATTGCCTATACCACCGCGTTGGTGCAGCCTGATGTGGCGTTGGTGAACAATGTGGCGCCGGCACATTTGGAAGGTTTCGGTTCGTTGGACGGTGTGGCGCAAGCGAAAGGTGAAATTTATCGTGGTTTGGCGCACGACGGTTGTGCGGTGATTAATCTCGACTGCCATTATTTGGATACCTATTGGCAAACGGAAATCGGCACACATCGCATTTATTCCTTTTCGGTGTCACAGCCGCAAGCGGATTTTTATGCCGCGAATATTGATTTACATGAACAAGGAGCGAATTTTCAGTTGCAAACGCCGCAAGGCGAAGTGGCGGTCAATCTGCCGTATTTAGGCATTCACAATGTAGCCAATGCACTGGCGGCAACCGCACTTTCGATGTTGGCAGGCGCAACTCTGTCACAGGTCAAGTGCGGTCTGGAGAAAAAACAAGCGGTCAAAGGTCGCCTATTTCCGATTGAGGTGAATCCTGATCTTTTGTTATTGGACGACACGTACAATGCGAATGTCGATTCAATGCAGTCTGCGGTGAATGTGTTAAAAAATTATTCCGGATTTCGTATTTTTGTTGTTGGAGATATGGCGGAATTAGGTGAAAATAGTCAGCTTTGCCATCAACAGGTGGCAGATTTTACACAGCATGCCGGGCTGAATTTAGTGGTCAGTTTTGGTACGCAGAGTGAGGTGATCAGCCGTTTATCGCAGGGAAAACATTTCAGCGATAAAGCGGATTTGATCTTATTTTTACAGCAACAGATTGCACAACAGCGGCAGAATAATAAAAAAGTAGTGTTGTTGGCAAAAGGATCTCGTAGCATGAAGATGGAAGAGATCATTGATTTATTGAAGGATAAACTATGCTAGTTTGGTTGGCAGATTATTTAGTCCAATACCACTCGATTTTTAACGTGGTGTCGTATTTAACATTTCGATCGATTATTGCCTTGTTGACCGCACTTTTGCTGTCGTTGTGGATTGGACCGAAAGTGATTCGCCGTTTGCAGATGCTGCAAATCGGGCAAGTGGTGCGTCATGATGGCCCGGAAAGTCATTTTAGCAAACGTGGCACGCCGACGATGGGGGGCGTGATGATTCTGTTTTCGATTGGAATCAGTACCTTGTTATGGGCGGATCTGAGCAACAGCTATGTTTGGTGTGTGCTGTTCGTGCTGTTCGGCTATGGCGCGATTGGCTTTGTCGATGATTACCGCAAAGTAGTGCACAAAAACAGTGACGGGTTGATTGCCCGCTGGAAATATTTTTGGCTGTCGGTGGTGGCATTGATTGCGGTTTTTGCCATGTACGCAATTGGCAAAGATACCAATGCAACCCGATTAGTCGTGCCGTTTTTCAAAGAAATTATGCCGCAGTTAGGCTTGTTTTATATTGTGTTGGCCTATTTTGTGATTGTTGGCACCAGCAACGCAGTGAATTTGACCGACGGTTTGGATGGGCTGGCGATTATGCCGACAGTATTGGTTGCCGGTGCATTTGCTTTTGTCGCTTGGGCAACCGGCAACGTGAATTTTGCCGGCTATCTGCATATTCCGTATATCAAATTGAGTGCTGAGCTGGTGATTGTCTGCACTGCGATTGTGGGGGCAGGCTTGGGCTTTTTATGGTTCAACACTTATCCGGCGCAAGTGTTTATGGGTGATGTCGGATCACTGGCATTAGGTGGTGCCTTGGGTGTGATTGCGGTGTTGGTACGGCAAGAGTTTTTGCTGTTGATTATGGGCGGCGTGTTTGTGATGGAAACCGTTTCGGTGATACTACAAGTCGGTTCTTATAAAATCCGCAAACAGCGCATTTTCCGTATGGCGCCGATTCACCACCATTTTGAATTAAAAGGCTGGCCAGAACCGCGAGTAATTATCCGTTTCTGGATTATTTCGTTAGTCTTGGTATTACTCGGTTTAATTACGCTGAAACTGCGTTAATTTTTCATTTTTCATTTTTCATTTTTTATTTTGGGGCAAAATACGATGAGCAGTCATTCCACCGATTATAACGGTAAAAAAGTCACGATTTTAGGGCTAGGCAAGAGCGGTCTGTCCTGTATTGATTTTTTTGCGGATAAACAGGTGGAATTGCGCGTGATCGACACTCGTAACAAACCGCAAACGCTACCCCACTTTGTCACGCAAAGTCATTTCGGCAGCATTCCGCAGCAATGGTTGTTGGAGTCGGATCTGATTGTGATTAGTCCGGGCTTGGCATTGGCAACGCCTGAAGTGCAAAGTGCGGTTCAGGCAGGGATAGAGGTCGTTGGCGATATTGAACTGTTTTGCCGTGAAACCGACAAACCTATTATTGCCATCACCGGTTCAAACGGCAAAAGCACCGTCACCTCGCTGGTCAATGAAATGGCAAAAGCAGCCGGCCTGAAAGTCGGGATGGGCGGCAATATTGGGATTCCTGCCTTATCGCTGCTCGAGCAGGATTGCGATTTATATGTGTTGGAACTCTCCAGTTTTCAGCTGGAAACCACGTATTCCCTCAAAGCCAAAGTCGCAACGGTGTTAAATGTCACCGAAGATCATATGGATCGTTATGCGGATTTAGCAGCCTACCGCCAAGCCAAATTGAGAATTTATACCGGTGCGGAAACCGCCGTGGTGAACAGCGACGATGCCTTGAGTTATCCAGCGCCTCAAAGTGCGGTCACGCAACTCAGCTTTGGCACTGAAGCGGATTATCACCTGTTGGAGCAAGATAACCGCACTTTGCTTGCGTTTAAGAACCAAGCGATTTTGGCGACAGACGAAATGCAGTTGGTCGGACGTCACAACTATATGAATGCGTTGGCGGCGCTGGCGCTGTGTGATGCACTAGGCATTGACCGCACTTCGGCGTGTCGGGCATTGCGTGAATTTCAAGGTTTAGCACACCGTTTCCAGTTGGTGCAGCGTCAAGGTGGTGTGACTTGGATTAACGATTCCAAAGCGACCAATGTGGGCAGTACGTTAGCGGCGCTGCAAGGTTTGCAGGTCGCTGGTACGTTATATCTTTTGTTGGGTGGGGACGGCAAGGGCGCTGATTTTTCTGAATTAGCGCTGGCGGTGAATAAACCGAATATCCAGCTGTGCTGCTTCGGGCGTGACGGTGCGCAATTGGCGCAACTTTCGGCACAAAGTCAGTTGTTTGACAGCATGCAAAGTGCGGTTGCCGCACTGAAACCGCACTTGAAAAATGGTGATATGGTGTTGTTGTCGCCGGCGTGTGCCAGTTTGGATCAGTTCGCCAATTTTGAACAACGTGGCAATGAATTTGCGCGGCTAGCGGAGGCGTAGGATGTCGATTTGGGGTATGTTCAAATCTGCTACGGATCGTTGGTTTCGCATTACGCCAAACAACTTGCTGTATGATCGCACGCTATTTTGGCTGTTTTTGTCGTTGATGACGTTGGGTTTCATCATCATCACCTCAGCCTCGGTTGCTGAAGGCAACCGCTTGTATGATGACCCGTTCCACTTCGCAATCCGGGATTTGATGTATGTAGTGCTAGCGTGCTTGACCGCTTATATTTTTATTTTTGTGCCGGTGGAAAAATGGCAGAAGTGGAGTCCATATCTGCTAATGCTTGCATTATTGTTGCTGATTTTGGTATTGATTCCTGGTATCGGGCGCACGGTTAATGGTGCTCGACGCTGGATTCCATTGGTGCTATTTAATTTTCAGCCAGCAGAGTTTGTGAAGTTTGCCTTGATTTGCTACCTATCTAGTTACTTTGTGCGGCGCTATGAAGAGGTGCGAGTGAAACATCTCAGTGTTGTCAAGCCGACCTTGGTTTTAATGTTGTTATCGGTTTTCCTACTATTACAGCCGGATTTGGGTAGTAGCGTGGTGTTAGCATTTATTGTTTTTGCGATGCTGTTTATGGTTGGCGCCAAAATCTATCAATTTATCGTGTTGGCAGTGGCAGGCTTTTTTGCCATTTATTTGTTGATTTTAACCTCTGAATACCGTTTAAAGCGTTTAACCTCCTATACCGATCCGTTTGCTGACCCTTTCGGCTCCGGCTTTCAATTGAGTAACTCGTTGATCGCTTTCGGACGTGGCGAATTCTGGGGCACCGGATTAGGTAATTCGATTCAAAAATTGGAGTATTTACCGGAAGCACACACTGACTTCATTATGGCGATTGTCGGGGAAGAATTTGGATTGGTCGGGATTATCTGCGTGGTAGTGCTGTTTACTTTATTGCTGATTCGAATTCTGAAAATTGGTAAGGAGTCGTTGTTGTTGGAACAACGTTTCGGCGGTTATTTTGCGTTTGGCGTCGTCGCGTGGTTTTTCTTCCAAGGTGCATTTAATTTGGGTATGACGATGGGGATTTTGCCAACTAAAGGCTTCACATTTCCGTTTGTCAGTTACGGCGGATCAAGTTTGATTATTAATGCGCTGGTGGTGGCGATTTTGTTGCGTATCGATTATGAAAATCGCCTGATGCGAGGCCATGCTCACTTAAGGGATGACTAAATGACAGAACAGAAACGGTTATTGGTGATGGCGGGCGGCACCGGCGGACATGTTTTTCCGGCGATTGCGGTGGTGCAAAAATTACAGCAACAAGGCTGGCAGATTTGCTGGCTGGGTACTCAAGATCGCATGGAAGCCACGTTAGTACCGAAACACGGCATTCCGATTGAATTTATTCAAATTTCAGGTTTGCGTGGCAAAGGATTGAAGGCATTGCTGGTAGCACCGTTTGCGATTACGCGTGCGGTGTGGCAGGCGCGTAAAATTATCAAACAATATCAACCGCATGCGGTTTTGGGCATGGGCGGTTATGTTTCAGGGCCTGGGGGTATTGCTGCCAAACTGTGCGGCGTACCGATTGTGCTACATGAACAAAATGCCGTTGCTGGTTTGACCAACAAATGGTTAGCAAAAATTGCCACTAAAGTCTTGCAGGCGTTCCCGAATGCATTTGCCAAAGCGGAAGCAGTCGGCAATCCGGTGCGACAGGTGTTGTTTGAACAGTCGGAACCCAAAGTGCGGTATGCAGCACGTCAAGGCGCGTTGAAAGTGCTGGTGGTTGGCGGCAGTCAAGGTGCGAGAGTGCTGAATTTGTTGATGCCAGAGGTGGCGAAACAGAGCCAGCAACCGTTGGAGATTCGTCATCAAGTCGGGCAGGGCAATGTGGACAGTATTCAAGCGCGTTACCCTGACGACGCCAATGTGCAAGTAACTGAATTTATTGATGATATGGCGCAAGCTTATGCTTGGGCAGATTTGATTATCTGCCGCTCCGGCGCCTTGACAGTATCCGAAATTGCTGCGGTCGGTAGTGCGGCGATTTTTGTGCCGTTTCAACATAAAGATCAACAGCAATATTTGAATGCTTGTTATCTTGCTGATGTGGGTGCCGCAACAATTGTGCCGCAAAATGAATTGAATGCGGAACGGATAACCGCACTTTTGCAGCAATGGGATCGAAAAAAATTGGCAGAAATGGCGGAAATGGCAAAAACTATGGCTAAACCGCTTGCTGCGGATCGGGTTGCCGAGGTGATTGTCAGCGTGGCTAAATGATAACGCTATAAAAAGACAAAACAGCAAGAATAACAGTAAGAATAGTAAGAACAGTAGAAAGAGAAGAATAATGGAACAACATGATTTTCAAAAACGCCTGCGGGATTTTGTACCGGGCATGCGGCGGGTCAAACAGATCCATTTTGTCGGCATCGGTGGTGCAGGCATGGGCGGAATTGCCGAAGTGTTGGTCAACGAAGGCTATCTGGTGACCGGTTCGGATATTGCCGACGGCGCAGTAACCCAACGTTTAACCAATTTAGGCGCGAAGATATTTTTCAAACACGAAGCCAAAAATGTTAAAGAGGCAAGCGTGGTGGTAGTCTCCAGTGCGATTAAAGCTGATAATCCGGAAGTGGTTGCCGCACGCGAAGCGCGGATTCCGGTGATCCAACGGGCACAAATGCTGGCGGAAATCATGCGTTTCCGCCACGGTATCGCCGTTGCCGGTACACATGGAAAAACCACCACAACCGCCATGATCGCTATGATTTATGCCCAAGCCGGGCTGGATCCGACTTTTGTCAACGGCGGCTTGGTGAAATCGGCTGGTACCAATGCGCATTTAGGCTTGAGTCGTTATCTGATCGCCGAAGCAGACGAAAGTGATGCCTCGTTTTTGCATTTGCAGCCAATGGTGTCGGTGGTGACGAATATTGAACCGGATCATATGGAAACCTATCAAGGTAGTTTTGCTAAAATGAAGCAGACCTACATTGATTTTCTACACAATTTGCCGTTTTACGGTTTGGCGGTGATGTGTGCTGATGATAAAGAACTGGAAGAGATTATTCCCAGTGTCGGGCGGCAAGTGATTACCTATGGTTTCAGCAAGCAGGCGGACTATCGGATCGAAAATTATTGCCAAACAGCTTTTCAGGGGCTGTACGATGTGGTTTATCCGTCCGGCAAACGCATTTCAGTAGTGTTAAATGTACCGGGAAAACACAATGCCTTGAATGCAACCGCAGCATTGGCGGTGGCGAAGGAAGAGGGAATAGGCGATGAAGCTATTTTGACCGCACTTGCTGATTTTCAAGGTGCAGGACGACGTTTTGATCAGCTCGGCGTATTTGAACGACCATACGGCAAGGTGATGTTGGTGGATGATTATGGGCATCACCCGACGGAAGTGGATGTGACCATTGAAGCAGCACGTTCCGGTTGGCAGGATAAACGCGTGGTGATGGTGTTCCAACCGCACCGTTATTCACGCACCCGTGATTTATTCGATGATTTCGTACAAGTGCTGTCGAAAGTCGATGCATTGATTATGCTGGAAGTGTACGCCGCCGGCGAGGAACCGATTGCCGGTGCCGATAGCCGTGCCCTGTGCCGTTCGATTCGTAATTTGGGCAAAGTCGATCCGATTTTATTGTCCGATGTGGAAAAATTACCGGAAATTATGGATCAAGTGTTGCAAAACGGTGATTTGGTGTTGGCGCAAGGGGCGGGTAGCGTGAGTAAATTATCACGCAATCTGGTTGATTTATGGAATAATAATAAGAAATAACAGTAGGTAGAGCACAAAATGAAACCGTTAAAACAACAAAAAATTGCCGTTTTGTACGGCGGTACGTCGGCAGAGCGTGAAGTGTCGTTAAATTCTGGGCGGGCAGTATTGCAGGCGTTAAAAAATCAGGGTTTTGATGTGCATGGTGTGGATCCACAACAGGTCGGTTTGGAGCAGCTGAAGGTGCAGGGTTTTGAGCGGGTGTTCAATATTTTGCACGGACGTGGTGGTGAAGACGGTACGGTGCAGGGCGTATTGGAGTTTTTAGGGATCCCGTATACCGGTTGCGGTGTGTTGGCATCTTCGTTAACCATGGACAAAATGCGCACCAAAATGTTATGGAAAGGATTTGGCTTGCCGGTTGCCGAGATGGAAGTGGTCAATAAAGCGAATTTTGCTGCATTTGATGCGATAACAATTGTGAAAAAACTAGGCTTACCGCTGATGGTTAAGCCCTCTTTAGAAGGCTCCAGTGTCGGTCTGACCAAAGTCAAACAGCTTGAAGCATTGCAAAGTGCGGTTGAGTTGGCATTTCAGTATGATGAGACCGTGTTGGTTGAAGCTTGGCTCGCCGGTGATGAGTATTCTGTTCCGGTGTTAGACGGAGAAGTGTTGCCGTCGATTAGGATTGTGCCGAAAGGAGAATTCTATGATTATGATGCAAAATATATTTCTGATGACACCCAATATTTTTGTCCGTCTGGATTGAGTGAAGCCCGTGAACAAGAGTTAAAACAGTTGGTTAAGCAGGCTTATGAGAGTACCGGTTGTCGAGGTTGGAGCCGTGTTGATGTGATGACCGACAGTGAAGGACGCTTTAATTTGGTTGAAATCAACACTGCACCGGGCATGACCAGCCATAGTTTGTTCCCAATGGCAGCAAAAGCCAGAGGCTATGACTTTGAACAACTGGTGGTTAAAATTTTAGAATTGAGTGTATAGGCATGGCGGTAAAACCTAATCGTATCCATCCAGCAACGGCAGAACAGAGCGGTTTTAAGTTTTTTGTGCCGTTGAAATCACTATTTGTGATATTATGCTTAGGATTTGGTTATTATTGCTACAGCCATTGGCAGAATTTTTTACTTTATTTGGATCAACAACCGTTGAATTCATTTGCGGTTATCGGGCAGCCGAAATACACCAGCTATAATGATATTCGTGACAGTTTGCTTCAATTTGGCGAGTTGCAAGGCTATTTTTCACAAGATGTGGAGTCGATTCAACAGCAAATCGAACTGATGCCTTGGGTCAAAGGGGCGTTGGTACGCAAGATTTGGCCGAATAAATTGAGTATTGCGGTGGCGGAATACAGTCCGGTCGCTTTTTGGAATGAACGGCAATTATTGGCAGCCGATGGCACGATTTTCAGCTTGCCGCCAGAGAAACGTGAAGGCTTGCAGCTGCCGAATTTGCAGGGTAATGATTTCCAAAGCCGCGAGGTTCTGTCGGCTTGGTATCAGATCAGCAATGCGCTGAAAGTCAAAAATATGACCTTGCAGACGATGCAGATCGACAGCCGTGGTGCTTGGCAAGTCAGCTTAAGCAACGGTATCGAATTAAAGCTTGGGCGTGGCGAATGGAAGCAGAAAATTGAGCGGTTTGCAACGATTTACCCACAGATAGAAGTGCCGGATAATCAACAAATCGACTATGTTGACCTACGATATAACAGCGGTGCTGCCGTTGGGTTTAAAGCGCTTCCGGTTCAGACGGAAACTGATGAAGATTAATTAATTGGCAAAGAAGTACACGAATATGGCAAAGATTGTTGAGTCGAAAATAAAAGTTGGTTTGGAAGTAGGTACTTCCAAAGTCGTGGCGGTGGTCGGAGAGGTGTTGCCGGACGGCGTAGTCAATGTGCTCGGTGTCGGCAGTAGCCCATCGAAAGGGATTGATCGCGGCAGTATTACCGATTTGGATGCGGTAGTGAACTCTATCCAACGGGCGATCGAAGGTGCGGAATCGATTGCCGATTGCCAAATAGTCAGTGTATCGTTGGCGATTACTGGCGAACATATTCAAAGTTTGAATGAAAGCGGTTTAGTGCCGATCGCCAGTGGTGAAGTGACGCCGGAGGAGATTGAAGGGGCAATGAATATCGCTCAATCGGTCAAAATGGGCGAAGGATTAAGCATTTTACATGTTATTCCACAAGAGTTTGCTGTGGATAAGCAGTTGAATATCAAAAACCCGTTAGGACTGCAAGGCGTCCGTTTGCAGGCGCAGGCGCACTTGATTGCTTGCCATCAAAGCTGGTTGAACAATTTAAAAAAAGCGGTTGCCCGTGCCGGTTTGAAAGTGGATGAGGTGGTGTTTTCCGGTTTAGCTTCCAGTTATTCGGTGTTAACCGAAGATGAGAAGGAACTAGGTGTTTGTTTGATTGATATTGGTGGTGGTACGATTGATATCATTGTCTATACCAACGGTTCGTTACGGTTTAGTAAGGTGATTCCTTATGCCGGAAATCGTGTCACTGATGATGTCGCCTATGCGTTCAGCACTTCCAGAATGGAAGCGGAAAAAATTAAAGTTGCCTATGGCAGTGCGATCACACCGCCACAGAATAACCCTGATAAGAAAATTGAAGTGCCGAGTGTAGGTGGGCGCGCACCACGTAGTCTGGCAAAAGAGATGCTGTCAGTCGTGACCTCAGCTCGTTATCAGGAACTACTAAAATTCGTGGAAAAAGAACTCTTGATATTAAAACGTGAGCTGGATGATAAACAGATTAAATCGGATTTGATTGCTGGGATTGTTCTAACCGGTGGTGGTTCGCAGATTGAAGACATTGCTGAATGTGCAGCAGAGATTTTTGGTCCGCAAGTGCGGGTCGGGACACCACTCAATTTGGCGGGGTTAACCGATTATGTCAGCAAGCCACAATATGCAACTGTTTTGGGGCTGCTTCATCATAATTATAATAATGCAGATGAAGTGCGGCAACGGGATAGTGGTGGCAGCTCGTTGGGCTTGTTATCAAGAACCAAGGATTATATCGTTAAATTTTTTACAATGATAAAAAATCAGTTTTGATAATCAGCGGTTATCGAATAGAATAGCAGCTATCATTATCATTTTGCAAAATAAAACAAACATAACGGGGAGAATATATGTTTGAGCCTATCGAGTTTGACGACATTACCGATGCGGTAATTAAAGTCGTCGGTGTTGGCGGCGGCGGCGGTAACGCAGTTAATCAAATGGTGCAGGAAGAGATTCACGGGGTTGAATTTTTCTCAATCAATACCGATGCTCAGGCATTGCGTAAGAGCTTGGTGAAACAAACCGTACAGATTGGTGGCAATACCACGAAAGGTTTGGGCGCAGGTGCCAATCCGAATGTTGGCCGCCAAGCGGCAGAAGATGATAAAGATGCGATCCGCAATATTTTGGAAGGGGCAGACATGGTATTCATCGCCGCCGGAATGGGCGGCGGTACAGGCACCGGTGCGGCGCCTGTTGTGGCACAGATTGCCAAAGAATTAGGCATTTTAACCGTTGCTGTGGTGACTAAACCGTTTGGTTTTGAAGGTAAAAAACGGATGCAGCTGGCAGAAATCGGTATTCGTGAGTTATCCAAATTTGTTGACTCTTTAATTGTTATCCCAAATGAAAAATTGTTGAAGGTGCTGGGCAAAAATATCTCCCTGGTTAATGCTTTTGCCACCGCCAACGAAATTTTGCGCAATGCCGTACGCGGAATCTCTGATATGATTACTTCTCCGGGCTTAATCAACGTTGACTTTGCCGATGTGCGTACCGTGATGCAAGAGATGGGGCATGCAATGATGGGTACCGGTATTGCAAGCGGTGAGGTTGGTGATGGTCGTGCAGATAAAGCTGCACAAGATGCTGTTGCAAGTCCATTGTTGGAAGATATCGATCTGTCTGGCGCCCGTGGTGTGTTGGTGAACATTACTGCTGGTATGGATTTAGGTTTAGAAGAGTTCCAAACTGTCGGTGACACCATTCGTGCTTTTGCTTCAGAAGAGGCAACCGTGGTTATTGGTACCAGCTTGGTGCCGGAAATGAGCGAAGAGATTCGTGTGACGATTGTGGCAACGGGTATTGGCAATAAAGAAGAGAATGAATTGAGAGTGATTACACCAAAAGCGAATAATAGCGGTTCGCAAGGTGTAAATCCGGTTCAATCTGGTTTTGCGACTTCACAGTCGAACTTAAATCCACAATCACAGTCTAATCAAGGGTATGGCAGTAGTTACGGCAGCAAAACCGCCGTAGGTGCAGAAACAGCTAAACCAAAAGAGTTTGATGAGAATAATTTATTTGATATTCCATCGTTTTTGCGTAATCAAGCCGACTAGCTTTTAAGAAATGTAAAAGTGCGGTTTGTTGTATCCGGATAGGGGTACTAAAGAGAGTTTATGATTAAACAAAGAACATTAAAACAAAGTGTCAAAGTCACCGGTATCGGCTTGCACAGCGGTAAAAAGGTGACGTTGACCATGCGTCCAGCGGAAGTAAATACCGGGGTGATCTATTGTCGTACCGATTTGAATCCACCGGTCAGCTTTGTTGCAAAAGCCGATGCGATTCGCGACACGATGTTGTGTACTTGTTTGGTGAACGATGATGGTGTTCGGGTTTCAACCGTTGAGCATATCAATTCGGCACTGGCTGCATTGGGGATTGATAATATTATTATCGAAGTTGATGCGCCGGAAATCCCGATTATGGATGGTAGTGCGGCACCGTTTATTTATTTGTTACTGGATGCCGGTATTGAAGAGCAGGCCGCAGCCAAGAAATTTATCCGTATCAAAAAATCGGTGCGGGTTGAAGATGGCGATAAATGGGCTGAATTTAAGCCTTATCACGGTTTTCATTTGGATTTCACTATTGATTTTAAACATCCGGCAATCGATAGTAATGTCACCAACTATAAATTAGATTTTTCGACTCAAGCGTTTATCCAGCAAATCAGCCGGGCGAGGACGTTTGGTTTTATGAAAGATATTGAATATCTGCAATCACAAGGCTTGGCGCTAGGTGGTAGCCTAGATAATGCTATCGTGTTAGACGATTACCGGATTTTAAACGAAGATGGTTTGCGCTTTAAAGATGAATTAGTTCGGCATAAATTGCTGGATGCGATTGGCGATCTGTATATGGCGAGCCATAATATTATCGGTGCTTTCAAAGCCTATAAATCGGGGCACGGGCTAAACAATAAATTGCTGAGAGCGGTGTTGGCTGACCAAACCGCATGGGAATTTGTCACCTTTGAACAGGAAGCAAAAGTGCCGCAAGGGTATTTGGTTCCTGCTCAAATTATGATTTAAGCCTTAATGATGTTTTAAAAGCCATATTTTTAGGAAATATGGCTTTTTTTATATTGACGGGTTAAAAAGTGCAAAGTGCGGTTTAAAGTGCGTTACAATAAAACGGCTATTCTATTCGGGTGTTAACTTAAACGGGACAAGGCAATGCAACAAATCAGTTTAAATAAAATTTATTCAGGCAAAGTGCGTGATCTTTATGCAATTGATAACGATAGAATGTTGATGGTGGCGACCGATCGTTTATCGGCGTTTGATGTCATTCTAGACGATCCGATCCCTGGCAAAGGGGAAATTCTGACACAAATTTCTAACTTTTGGTTTAAACAGTTGGCAAATATTATGCCGAATCATTTTACCGGAGAAACGGTTTATGATGTGTTACCAAAAGCGGAAGCTGATTTAATTAAAGATCGCGCAGTGGTTTGTAAACGGTTGACCCCAATCAAAATTGAGTCGATCGTGCGTGGCTATTTAACCGGTAGCGGCTTAAAAGATTACCGTCGAACCGGCACAATTTGTGGCTTGGTATTACCGCCGGGATTGCAGGAAGCCAGCAAGTTACCACAACCGATTTTCACCCCATCAAGCAAAGCGGAGGTGGGCGATCACGATATCAATATCAGTTATCAAGCGTGCGAACAACTTATCGGTGTGGATTTGGCGGCAGAAGTAAAACAAAAAGCGATTGCGCTATATCAACAAGCGGCAGAATATGCGCTGAGTAAAGGCATTATTATTTGTGATACCAAATTTGAATTTGGCTTGGATAAAGAGGGGGTTTTGACCTTGATGGATGAAGTGTTGACGCCGGATTCCAGTCGCTTTTGGGCGGTAGAAAACTATCAAGAAGGCACTAATCCGCCGTCATTTGATAAACAATTTATTCGTGATTGGTTGGAGCAAAGTGGCTGGAACAAACAAGCTCCAGCACCGAAAGTACCGGCCGAGATTATTCAAAAAACGGTGGATAAATATCAAGAAGCGTTGACGTTATTAACCCAGTGAGCTAATTAACCTAGCACGGGTCATTTACTTTGCTTCATCAAATATTTTGTCAGCAACCTGTAATCCCTTATTTAAGGGATTTATTTTATCTTGATATCACTTCACAATATTGTTGAGGAAAAACTTAACCAAACATCATGAAGAACGTTAAAACCTACCTACAGAATTATATTGATTGGATTATCCGCATTGGAAAAATTCGGTTTTCTCTGCTGGGATTATTGATCTTGGGAATATATGCCCTGATTATTCAGGCGGGCAGCACCCTGTTGTTTACTGGTGATTTAAAGTGGAGCGACATCTGGCGTTCGGTGATCTTTGGCTTATGCTCGGCGCCGTTTGTGATTTATTTTTTCTCGGTGGTGATAGAAAAACTGGAGTTAGCTCGGCAAGGCTCGGAAAAAACATTAGCACAGTTGAAAACATTGCGTATGCAAGATTACCAACTTAATCAAGAAATGAATAAAAAAAACTTGTTGCTGAGCCGTGAAATTGATGAAAGAGCAAAAGCAGAACAGGAGCTGACTTCGGCGCTGTTACATCTTGAGCAAGAAGTACGAGAACGGCGGCGGATTCAACTGGAATTGGAACAAAGTGCGCATTTGTTACGTTCATTTTTTGATGCGTCACCAGATCTAGTGTTCTATCGTGGCGAAGATCACCGTTTTCTTGGTGCCAATAAAGCGATGGAGAAATTAACCGGTAAAAAATCAGAAGAGCTGAAGTTATTAACGCCTTTTGATGTATATACTGAGTACTCAGCTAAAAAAGCGATTGAGTCCGATATACAGGTGAGCAAAGAAAAAAAAGGGCTAAGCTATGAACAATGGTTATATTATCCGGATGGACAAGCCGCCTGCTTTGAAATTTTGAAAGTCCCGTATTACGATAAAGTCAGTAAGCAAAATATTATCATCGGTTTTGGGCGCGATATTACCGAGCGCACGAGTTATCAAGAGATGATCGAAAAAAGCAGTCGCGATAAAACCAATATGATGACGACCATCAGCCATGAACTGAAAACTCCACTTAATGGCATCATCGGTTTGAGTCGGATTCTCTTAGATGGCAATTTGGATGAACAACAACGCAATTATCTGCAAACAATTAAAGTCAGTGCGGTATCGCTGGGGCATATTTTTAATGATTTGGTTGATTTAGAAAAAATTGAAACCCACCGCATAGAACTGTTTAATAAAGCTTGTGATTTTAATAACTTATTGAATGATATTAATAATATTGCCTCGGTGATGGCAGCACAAAAAAACCTTAAATTTGAGATGTTGCTAAAAAATAGGTTACCGGATTGGATTCAGGTTGACCCGATTCGATTGAATCAAGTGTTGTGGAATTTGATCAGTAATGCGGTCAAATTTACCCCCAAAGGTTGGGTCAGATTGACGGTGGCAAAGTCTGGGCAGGATCGGCTGGTGTTTCAAATCAGTGACAGTGGCATCGGCATTCCGCAAGCCGAATTGAATAATATTTTCACGATGTATTATCAGGTGAAATCGAAAGATAATATGCGGGCGCTAGGTAGCGGCATTGGTTTGTCGGTCTCCAAAAAAATTGCCTCATTGATGCACGGTAATTTATCGGTCGAAAGTGAGGAGAATATTGGCACAACATTTACGCTCGACATTGCCGCACCGGAAATTGAAAAAGCAGTGGATATCAGCATGGCGCCGAGCATCGGTGCGTTGAATATTTTATTAGTAGAAGATATTGAAGTGAATATCATCGTCGCCAAATCAATTCTGGAAAAATTGGGCTATCATGTTGATATTGCGATGACGGGATCAGAAGCGCTGAAAAAGTTTTATCAAAATCAATATGATTTATTATTACTAGACATCCAATTGCCGGATATGTCCGGTTTTGATATTGCGATGACACTGCGTCAGCAGTACGAAAATGATGAAATTGATTATCTACCGCCCCTGGTGGCGCTGACGGCGAATGTGCTGAATAACAAGCGTCACTATTTGCAGCAAGGAATGGACGATGTATTATCAAAACCGCTATCGCTGGAAGCGCTGAATTTAACACTAAAACAGCTGTTTGGCGAGGAGCAATCGCTGGAGTCTGTCGGTATTGAGGAGGATATTGAAGAGGCGTTGCCAGTCGAGGTTAAGGTGCAACAGCAAAGTGCGGTGATGGCGTTTGACTATCCCATGTTGGAAGAGTTGATCGAGCTGATGGGAAAAGAGAATATGATGAAAAGTGCGGTATTGTTTGAACAATTGATGCCCGGTTATATCGAGGAACTGACCCAGCACTACCAAGCTTATCAGCAAGACCGCACTTTGAAAACAGCAGTTGCGGAAGATGCCCATAAAATCAAAGGCGCTGCTGCTTCATTGGGATTGAACCGCATTCGTGACATCGCCGAGTTGGCACAGCATCAGGATTCGCCACAATGGGAAGAACAGATTGCCGTTTGGATTGAGGTGATACAAGAAGAGTGGCGTAGTAGTGTGACAGCGTTGAAAAAATGGATTGCTAACCGTTGATTGCAATCGCACAAAAGGTATAGTAGACAAAATG
>NZ_VDHF01000063.1:0-27123 GCF_006228025.1 Testudinibacter crocodili | reverse complement strand
GGGTAGTTTTATTATTTTTGGATACCCGTTGCTGGTATTCCTCCTCGGTATAAGTGCCAAACTCAAGCCGCCTTGCTGCCACCTCATTATCGAGCTGACGATCAAGCGCACCGTAAACAATCGCTTGCCCGGCATTCATTTGCTCCACCCTGGCTTTTTGCGCCGGATCCACTTTAGGTATAGGATAACCCACCCAAAAATCTGTTGAGGGTGGCGATTGATTGGCAAGATGTCGATAAAATTGCTCTTCCGTTGGCGCCCGTTCTTCCTTTTTTGCTTCTTCAATGGCTAAACCAGTTGCCCGGTGCTGCCCGGCGATATACAGCCCGGCTAGCGTAAATAACGGCACAGTCGCATTTTTCACCACACTGAACGCACGTTTGCCAAAGGTAGCCGCAGTAGTAGCTGCGGTAGTTTTCGCGATTTTTTCAGCTGCTTTTTCAACACCAACCCCCATACCACCGAGCGCACCCAAATTAGTCACATAAACAGGCGTCACGCCACCTACTACGCCACCGAGGGCATTGCCAACAATACCGCCACCACCTTTAATTTTTGAAAACAATCCCCCGAGATAACCAATGCCACCGGCTCCCCAGCGCAGTACCTTATTCCCTAAATACAGATAGCCCATAAATTTGGCCAGATTGCCATAACCTCCGGCTTTTTCTGCAATCCAGCCGACGGCATCCCCTACGCTTTTTAAAATCGGCTTCAGGTCTTCGCCGTACTCTTTCAGTGCTTTGATGGCGGCAAGCAAGGTGTCACTGATTTTCTGGGCAAATGCATCAAATTCACCATTCTCCATTTTTTCATTCAACCAAGCGAGCAGGCTACCAACCTCATTTTTTAGCGCGTCAAAAATCCCTTTTTCCATCAACTTGGCTTGCATGGCGGTGATATTGTCACCGATATTCGACATCATTCCGTCCCAGGTTTTCATTTGCGCTTCGGCAGCACCCTGGGAGCTTAACCCCATCTGCTTAACCAAAGCATCCAGCCAATTCACACGAATTTGCCCTTTCGTAATCGCATCAGCAATTTGAGCCTTGGTATATTTTCCGTTGCTTGCCTCCACTAATAAATCCAACACAGGCACTTTCTTTTCTTGCAGCGATTGAAGTTCCTCACCAGTCAATTTCCCCTTTAAATAGGCTTTTGAAATCGTTGAAATCATTCCGTTCAGATTTTCGGTGTTGCCACCTAACTTGGCATTGAAATCAACCAGCGATTGCAATGAACCGTTCATCGGATCAATGCCGGCGGTTTTCAAACTCAACGCCGCATTCTGCACGTCCATAAACTGCATGGGTGTTTTGGTGGCGAACTCTGTGACCCACTTAAACACCTTATCACCGTCAGCACCGAAATTCTGTTTCATTCGGATAGCCGCCATTTCAAATTCAGCTGCCGTTTTAATCAATGAGCGTGAAGCCAGTGTCGCACCACCGACCATACCGGCAACTGCCCAGTTTCCGACAGTATTAATTCCACGCGATAAACCCATCACGCCTTTTGTCGCCAAATAAGCACTGCGTTCGATTTTGGTCATTGCCTTGGCGGAACGGTTTGCCATCTGCTCCATGCTTTTGGCATTGCGAGCGGCGTTGGCTTGCAGGTTGCCTCCAAGGTTGACATAAAAAGACGTGGAATTATTTGCCATACTGATTAATCCGATTTGATGTAGTTAATATAACGAGGCAGGTTAAACACACCTTGAGAAAGCAGCCACTGTGGACTGCATTGATAATATTTTGCCAGCAACAGGCAGGTTTTCTCAAGCCTCTCCGCCTGTCGCATCCAGTCGCCCCCGCTCAAGCACTCGCTGCGCTTTGGCACTTTCCATCGTTTCTAAATAGATATTGATCATATCAATATCTTCAGGGTGCAGTTGTTTCAGCTGCGCCAACGAAATCGGGCCGTTTAACACGCCGATTTTGCCGATTTGACGACGTAACAACTCATAACCAAACAGTGCAGGGCTGTTGACCAGTGACGGATTACCGTTGCCGTCAAATACCAGTTTTTCTGCCGATAACTGTGCTTCAAGCAAATCGCCCGTGGTCAGCTCTTTCAGGGTGACGGCGGTTTGTAGCTCATCACCGTATTTCAAGCCGTGTTTTAACACCAATTCCATCATTCACTCCTCACGCCCGACGGCACTCTTTCGCGGCAAATTTCACGCTGATTTCGCCTTTACTGGACAGCGTCACCGCGTCTACTACCCACGCCCCGGCAAGCAGATAGGTCTGCCCGATATCGGTGGCAAATTCGACAGTCGCGTCTGTCCAGCTTTTAATCGTCATCACATCGATGCCGTCGGTGTTATAGATCTTACAATCGACGGTGGCTTCGGTGGCAGTTTCTTGATAGCCATATACACGTGAGCCTTTCACCGTTTCACGCGTGTAGCCGCCGATGTCCAGTGTGGCATCATCAGCCGTCGGAAATTCCGCGCCGTTAACGCGGATATAAGCCGTGCCTTGATATTTACTCATTCTTTAACTCCTTGATTACAAAATAAACTGCACCGCATGGGCATAAATGCGGAACTGATTGACTAAATTTTCATTGCTCAACACATTCAGGCGATTACGATCGTTTTGGTCACGCTCCACCAACAGCGATTTTTCAAAGTTTTCATAGTCTTCGACTAAACCGGCAAATTCCAACTCAGTGAATAACGCCAGCAATTCACTCTTAATCACTTTCGGGGTCACAATCGCTTGTCCCGGTGATACCCGAATGCCGTCATCGGCGAGTTTGTGCCGTGGGTATTTTTGCGAAATTCGCGTGCGAATCGCATAACGGATATAACTCAATGTCGCAATGGTTTCTACATAGAGATAACTTGGGTCGTTATCACCAAGGCTATTTTTACGATACATCGTAATCAAGGCTTCGATTTGTGGCTGTGAATTATCATTAACGGTGTAAGTTGACGCACCGCTAAACAGCAAGGTATTGCGATCAGGTAAATCCCAACGATCGGACATCGCCGGCGGTAACATATTCAATACCAGCGTTTGTAGCGGGCGAGCCGGATCAATTGCCAGATAATACGAGGCGACCGCCCCCACTGCCGCCGCCCATTCATACGCCGGTTCGGGTGTGATATTGGTGGCAAGGGTGGACATCAAATAATCATTGCGTTGCTCCGTGAAGGTGGTCACTGTGCCGTGCGTACCGCGCTTTGCCATAAAGCAGGTGCCGTCAATCTGTTTCAACGGTCCCCAGCGATTGACTAATTCAGTGCGCAATAAATTTAAACTTTCGGTATCGGTGAACGGATTGATAATATAGTTCCACCATTCCGCCCCAAAACCGGTGATAGCCGTCGCCATATCGGGATTAACCGCACCGCCTGCCATTGCAGTGATTTCGGCGGCAATGCCGACTGGATAAGATTCACCACTGTAATAATTGGTGCGAATATCAATATCGTTACCGCACTCACCTTTAAAACGGGCCGTTACTGCTACCGTATCGGTCGTGACCGTTGCGTTGACTACGTTATCACCGTCAGCATTAATCGCCGCGGCTAACTTGGTGGCAAGTACGGCCGCGGTATCATTCACCGCCACCGCAAATTTATAATTCACCCCGGCAACCATCACGCTTAACGCCCCGGCTTGCGTCGCTTTACCGACCAGTTTAATTTTACCTGTAGCGGCAGCACTGCCGGTTTTATCATCAAGCGGCAGCACCCACAAATCGGAATAATCATTGTGCTTGCGGAACACGTTTACCATTTTCGCCAGTTGCGAACCGCGCCCAAACAGCACTTTTGCCTGTGCGTAGCTGGAAACACGCACTGCACTTCCGGTGGTTGCTGTGCCGGTTGCCAGCTTTTGTCCGATCATTAAAATCTTTTGCAACATCTGTGGCGTACTGGAAACCGCCTTAGTGTTGTCAAATTCAATGTACGCCAACGGCACACGGATATTGTTCGGAATTTGGTTATATGAAATCGCCATTATTCAGCCCCTTTCTCTTTGGTTGTATTCTCTTTACTGGCAGTCGTTTGGTTTGTTTCGACCAACTCAACATCGCCATCTTTCAAGCGTTTTAGCCAGTAACTGCTGCGTGGTTTATCTTCGCCCTTTGCTGCCAACATCTCCAGCGTGTCCGGGTCACGGATAATCAAACCGCTCTTGGGTTTAATTTTCATCATTTGGATCTCCTTTTTTTGGTAAAATGACGGTTAATTGGGTTTTGTCATCAATCACGGTTTCTGTCTGTGATTGATTAAATTGATGGTGATAGGTGATAAAGTCATCAATATCGGCTTCACTGATAACATCGGGAACAGGTTGTTGCGCGTTGAAATACATCGCATACACCGCCACCCCCATACCACTTTGGGTGTCCGACCACAGATTTTGTACTGACTGCAAACTAAATAGCCCACTGGGTGCAATCCGCTCGCCGTCAATGCCTGCGGTAAGCTGCTCGACAATCTGATAAATCCCGACTTGTCCTTGACGTTTGCCGTTCAGCACATTGGCAACCACAAACACCCCCCAGCGCGCAATCACCTCATTCGGGCGATTGCTTGGCAGTTGCCCCAACCAAGCGACATACACCGCTGGCGGATTGCGGACTAAACGCTTGACCGAGCCGTCATCCCATTGACCGGGGTGTTCGGTCACTTCTCTCAGTGTATTGCCGCATAACGTCTTAATGCGTACCAAAAGTGCGGTTGAGGTTTCAGCGATAATACTCATATAAAACCTTTGGATTTTTCACGAGCCCAGACTGAACCGGCGGACTGAATAATCGCCGTGTTGTCACTTTCCACTGTGGTATTGTCGGCGGCTAATCCGAGTGAAATTTTACCGGCGGCGACTTGCTCCAGAAAACGAATACTGTCTTCATAATCCTTGCGAGCTTGTTCGGTCGCGTAATTTTTCTCCAGAAAATAGCGCGCCAAATGGCAAGCATGCAGATTTAACACTACCGGTGCAGACGACAACGGCAGGGTATAGCGTCCGCCGATATACACATCAATCGTGTTTGAAGCGTCAGTTAATGCGGCTTCTACTTGCGTTTCGTCCAATTCACCGCTGTTTTCATCATCAGAGATGGTCTGAATAACGTGTCGACCATACCGTTTGATTAAATCGGCTTGCGTGGCATACCTCATCACTCACCGCCTTGTCCGCTTTCCGCCGCTTGCGCTAACAATTCGACTAACTCAGGCTTTTTCGCTTTTGCACTGAATTTAATCCCAAGTGCGGTCAGTTTTTCTTTGATCTGCTCGACAGTCAGATCCAAATCGGCAGGTAACAACCCATCGTCCACGCTCGACAATGTGCCGTCATTTTCACCGTTTTCAGATAACAACCGTTGTTCAGCTGCTTCAATCGTTTCGGTCGGCATAGGGTCTTGCGAGCCGAATACCAAACGTGGATCAGCTTTAAATGCGGCGATTTGGGCATCCGTAACGTCCATAAGCAGGTTTTGACCACTTTCCAAAATAAAGCCCGCACGGCGATAGCCACTGTGCGCACGATTGTGCACAACGACTTGATAACGTTTTTCCATAACATGTTTACCTCTAAAATATGCGTTAAATTGGCGTAAAAGCGCGGTCAAACAACCGCACTTTGTTTAGTGATTACAGATAATCCGCCACAATCAGCGTTAAACGCCCTTTGAACTCGTTATCCACCGCTGCACCGTTTTCCACGCGGTATTCACGCTCGAGCAGCTGCACCGCTTCTTTTTCCAGCGATGGCGGCACAACGATATGCGTCGGGCGGATACCCAAGCGTTTACCGCCGTCACCCTGCACCGCGCGCATTGCGCTAATTGCTTTCCACAAGTTTTCGGCGGTCAGTTTGCCTTTCACCGCATGCGCCATCTGCCAGAAGCCGTAACCCACGTTTGATCGCGCGTCAACGCCGTAAGTAAACACGTCTTTCATAAACACTTTTTCATCGTTCACGTCAGTAATCGATGCCGGTGTCGGGGATTTGCGTTCTTGATAAATAATCGGTTTTAGCGAGCGCCCACAATCCAATAAGTACCAGGCATCCGCTTCCGCTACAGACGTATTATCGTCGGTAATATTGCTGACATTTTTCGGGGTTTTGCCATCAACCGTTGCGCCGACAGGGTGGTCAGTATCAAAAAAATACTGCTTGTCGTAACACTCGGTAGTGAAACCGGCTTTCAGCGCACCAAACACCAACTCGTCCGGCAATTCAGCGGCAGAGCGTCCCAATTCTTCAATCAATGGCGAATACACACCGACGTTATCGTCTTCAATATCCGTGCGTGCAATTTCTACCGCACTTGCCCATTTTTTATTCGCAATCGAATAACCGTGAGTTTGAATCGCGGTAATCGCACGATCGCCAATCCACTCTTTCAAGCCGGGCATTTGCCCCAACCACGCGTAAGTGTTCGCAGCGGTTGAGGACGGCACTACTGTCGCAATTTTTGAAAATTGGCTTGGTGCTTTCGCCAAACCATCTTTAAAGTTTTTGCCAAAGCCGACAAAAATCGCCTTAACAATTTCAGGGGTTACATTTGCCATTATTCCGCTTCCTTCTGTTTAATAAATTCATCTTCCGACAAGCCCAGCAATTTGGCTGCGGTTTTCTCATCTGCACTCAACACCGCCAACTTTTCGCCGTCGGCAGGTTTGGTGGTATCCGTTTGTTTCGCCGACAGCACCGCAATCTGTGGGCGCGCATCCAACATTGCCGATAAAGCCGCCACGCCTTGCTGTTTGCCAAAGCCTTTCAAGTAATCGACTTCCGCCTCAATTACACGCCCGTCATTGCGCGCTTTACTGATTGTGGATTCGATTTCGCTGTCCGCCGTTTGTGCCGACAGCACCGCAAGTTGTTGCACCGTCGCGTCATAGGTCGCTTTTGGCACGTACTTGCTTAAATCCACCGTTGCTGCTTGCGCGGATAAGGTGGCTACTTTCTCATCGGCAGTGGTTTTCTCGCTCATCAGCGTATCCAGTGCCGACAATGCCGCTACGCCTTGCTCTTCGCTCAGCTCTGCATTTTCCGCCACCGTTACACCGAGTTTGGCGAGCAACTGTCGCAGTTGTTCAGTCATTGCTTTCTCCTTGGTTTGGGGTTTAGTTTGTGGGTTATAAAAAAACTCAGCGGCAAGGGTCGCGATAGACTGCATACCCGTGATACCGGGGTCATTGGTGAGTGCCGCCATTCGTAGCTCTAACGGTGTACCGTTCGAGTCATACGGGAATACCGCACTTAAAAAGAGATATTCACCCTCTGCGACGTGTTGTTGAGCTTTGGGCGTTAAACGCGGCTTAATCCAAAGCCCTGAATCGTCACGCCACTCAATTTCGTCTGCGCCAAAACGCCCGGCGGCTAACGCTTCACCCAAGCCTTGTTTGGCTTTCAGCAGGGTTTGGTGGTCATAATCAATCAGCACATCCTGACCGCTTGACCGCACTTGCTCAATTAAGTCGGCGGCAATCTCGCCGTCCAGATACCAAAACGGCGCATCAAACGGACGACCATCTCGAGCACGAAATTCACCGGCGGGCAGTAACTGATACCAACCGTTATCGTTTTTGATTTCAGCGGACAAAACCGCATAAGGGATTTGTTTTTTCATGTTGCTAGCATGCAACACAAAAAGGGAAAGGTGGGTTTGTGGCGGTTCAGACAAAAGCCACCCCGCGGATTCGGCAGAGCGGTGAAAATGGAGCAAGCGGTTTTAGCGGATTATCGGGATAGCGTTTAAATGCGTTTAAATGGCGTTTAAATTCGTTTAAATTTTTTTGGATGAACACAATTACCGAAAAACGCCATCAGTCCTCTACGGCGTTTTTAAGGGCGTTATTTAAGATTTGCTTAATTTCTTCGATTCCGGTCTCACCCAAACCTAAAAACGGACGTGCCGGCATATGTTGTGTACCGGTCATATGATACTGTCCGTGTGGTTCAGATGCACCGATGACGGCAAAGCTGTCGCCGTAGTCGATATTCAAGCTCATCGCCAAATCACCGCTGACTTGTAATATTTTGCCGGTATAGCCTTTCTCGTGCCGACGCTTCTTATAATCGGGATTTAACACTGCCCATTTCTCACCCTCGGGCGAGCGTTCAGCATCAAACGCATCTTCCGCCTCTTCGAGTAGGACATTGGCAATTTTGCGCGTCAGCCTGTCGCTTTTACCCATCTCAGCGAGTTTGCGGAATTTGCGCTGGATTTCCGATGTATCGAATTTAAATTCTAGGTGCATTTGACTTTCTTTTCATAAATGGTTATATTTTGTTCATACGTTAGTGCTGTGTACGCTTAACGGTAAAGTCGCCATACCCCGAAAGGGCAGATGGGTATGTGGGTTCAACTCCCACCACAGCACTCGTTACTCACCTCTGATAATGACATAATTACCGCCCTCGATTGCTTTTTTAACATCTCTTTCAAAGTTGACTTTATACGCATTAATCACGGCATCGAGTTTTTCATTCGTCTTTTTCAGTTTGCCTGGTGAATCAACTACGATCTGAAACGACTTATCAGGGCTAAAATAAATCAAATTTTTGTGTAATTTATCCCATACTACCAAGGTATTTGGATCGCCAATAATAGCTGCAATACTCGCATATTCTTTTTCTGATAAACCAACGCCACTTTGATGATGTTTCGGGCTGTCGGCATGTGCCAAGCTCTTTTCCGTCATCACCAAAATCCGCTCCGAATATTTTTCGCCACCCGACAGCTCCGCCACTTTCTCAGCAATATTTTCATCAACAAAACCGGCAGCAATAAACGCATGGCTCGCCCCTCGTTTTCCCAAATTAGCCATCACCCAATTCTCAAACGCCTTGTGCCTTATCGGACTATTATTAATCGCCTGAATGGTCTCCTGGCGCAACTCACGGCTTTGCACTGACTGCACTTTGCGAATAACCGATACATCCGTACCGAACGCCGCTTTGCCGACATTGTAATTCCAGCCGGCACCGGTTTTCATGGTGCCGTTTTCGGTTCTGATTTTGGTGATTTGAACGTGGGTTTCTTCACCAGTGGCTTTATCCACACCGGCTCGCGCCCATTCGGTTTCCAGTTGTCCCTCGCTACTAGACACGCTTAAGCCGTTTTTCTTCAAGCGAAATTCACTCAAACCACGTACCCGACAGCGACATCCCCAGCCATTCGGCGGATAGAACGTGTTCCAAATCGGATCATCAAATCGATACACCTTACCGTGCAAAGCAAGATGACTCGGGCGAGTGCGGCTGTCGGCAACGGCAACATATTGCCAGTAGGGTTGTTCATCACTATTGGCCATCTGTTCGGCGTAACGTCCGGCATGGTACGCCGTGGCCCGATTAGTGCGTAAAATGGTTTTTAATCGGCGTGGACTACCGAGTTGCACGATCTCCGCATTGCCGTGGCTGTCAACAATCGTTTGCTTTCCCCACCAGCCCATTTGTTCCAGTTTTGGCTGTAAGTTCTTGATAAAATCTCGCTCGGATATGCCGTTTTGTACGGCGTCTTCAACGGCGGTGCGGATTTCTGACAGCACATCCATTCGGGTTGCTTTCGCCACCGTAAACGCTTGGGCGTGCGCTGCTTCCAACTGCTCCTGCCAGTTCCACGTCACGTTGTAGCCCTTGGCTTTCATATAATCCACAGCAAGTTTCGGCTCAAGGCGCAGCAGGTACCCCATATCCAAATCAGCGGCTTGTTTATCAGCAGATGGTTTAGATGTTGACATTCAAACGCCCCAACATATCACTGACAAAAATGGCACGAGTCAGCATTTCTTCAAGCCCTTTATCGTCCAACTCGGCATACAATACAGCAATTTTCTCCTGCGCCGCTTCATAACCTTCCTGTTCAAGTGCGGTGATAATCGGCTTTAACATCGGATCAATAATCGCTTGATATTCTTCCGCCGTTGGTTCCAATTTATCTAGCAACTCATCAGGATCAGGCTGCACGCTTAAAATCGCCAACTTATCTTTTTTCCCAGTCTGAGCGGATAACATTGTCGAGCCGAATCCCTGTGCTTGGCGCACCAAGATTTCATCATTTTTATCGGCGACAGGGATTTGCACTTGCTCATGCGCCCACGCCGCAGGGATTTTAAAGCCGATATCCACCAGTTTACCGATACCGTCGGCAAACGAACTGGTGTCAGCACTTTCAGCGATATTAAATTCAATCCGTGGCAGTCTGCGCACGTCGTTAAAGGATTTGCCGTTTAACGCATACAGCGGATAAATCAGATCACGGTTGAGTGTGGCTTGCAGCCGTTTGAGATCGGCGTTTCGTATTTCTTTGCGCACATCGTTATGCACCGAACCTAACGCATTGGTTGAGGTTTTGCCGTCGGCTTGACTGGTCAGCGTACCGCCCAGAATGGCTTTGCTCATGGTTTTTTCTGCCCAGGATACCATCGTCATAAACGGCTCTGAATTGCCGTTGGCAGCATTTTGAAATTCGATTTCCATGCCGCGCGGGATCACACCACCGGCGTTATGCCCAATCCCCATCACCGCTTTGAGCAAGGTGTCTTTTTCCGCTTTGGTTGCCCCGTCGGGGTATTTGCCCAACCGCAACGGCAAGCCGTAAATTTCCAGAAACTCAGCAAAATCACGGGTGCTAAAGTTTTTGTATAAATAGGGCCAGACCAGCGTCCGCACCAAGCCGATTCGCGACAAATAACCGGTTTTTGATTTAGCGATATGTTTAATCCAACCAAACGGCTGCATGTCAATGCCATCCACGGAGCCGTCACGCAGTCGTAATATGTTGCGATAGTTCGTCGGGGTCATAAACCACGCCGAATCACGGAAATGCACGGTTTTAATCAGTTTCAACCCGCTGACCAGATTCGGCTCCCATTCAATTTCTTGGCATGAGTAACCCTTTAAAATCGCGTCTGTGGCGTCAAAAATACAGTCATCCAACCACGTTGCATCGCGTAAAATTTCATCCAGCATTTCTGCATCTTGCTGTTCAGCGGCTGTGGCGTTGCGTGGCGGCACAATTTGCCAATCCACTTCTTGAATCGCATTGCGACGTTTGGCGATTTCCGAAAATAGATGCCCGTCTTTTTCTTCCATATCTTCCGCCAATTCTGACTGGCTGCCGATATTGCCTTGCTCCGCTTCCTGCAACAGTCGAGCCACTTTCATCGGTGACAGCGCCACGCTCGGGTGCTCTTGATAACGTGAGGTCATCCACGCCAGTTTACTCTCGTTTTCCGTCTGCAAATCATCATCAAAATCAAACGGATTGCCGTGAATATCTACAATTTTGCTCATACTAATCCTTAATGGTAAACCCATTCGTTTTGATAATCGTCATCGTCGTCAAGTGCAACATGTTTCGACGGCAGCGGAATATAATCAATCTCACCGCCCACCATATAGCTGGCACGAATCGCCATGCAATACGCCACCGCACTGTCTCCGTGCCGTTTCTGTCCTGATTTATCGCCGTCACGCCCCTTGTCAATTTTCGGCACGCCGTTGATGACTTTGATATGTCCGTGGTCGGTGATAATGTCCTCGTCTTTTGGGATTTTGATGTAACCGTCCTCAAACAACGCCTTGTATTTCGGCATCCATTCGCGATACCAATTATCGTTTAACATCACCGCATCAATCATACTGTCGCCATAGCGTAAGTGCGCCGCCTCCGCTAAAAATCCACCGTTACCTGTCGCATCAAACGCTGCGCCGATAAAACGCGGCAATGCTTGCAAACAGTGCAACATCAAGGTGCGTTGTTGGTTATAAGTACAGTTGCGGATTTCAATGGTAATCACGATTTCGCGTGAGGTATCAGGGTTAATCTGCGCAATGGCAAACACCGACAAATCCTGCTTACGGGCAAAATCTTCGCCGAAACTGTGACGACAATCAGGGTTCAGTTTATTCAAGTGCGGTTGCAGATTTTCGGCAATCCACGCTTTGACCGCACATTCACGCTCATCTTCGCTCCAGTGCATAAAGTTTTTATCCGCTTCAAACTGCAATTTCACCATCGCCTCATCGGCAGCGCGCTCAATCAGCGGGCGCGGAATATATGCCCCTGACGATTGTTTTGGCACGCAGTAATATTCTTCCAGAGCATCTTCTTCGGTCGCGGTATCACGCAATAAATCCGCTTTCCATTTTGCTTCTTTTTCCGCTGTCCATTCTTGCTTACTGACCTGACAAATCCTCTGATATAGCCCCTCGTTACAGGCATCATCAAGGGTGATTGTGTGAACAGAGTAGCGCTTGCGTCCGGCACGGCTGTCTTGAATCAGTTGATTAAACAGGTTCGCTACGCCGTTATGGGTCGAAATCAACCGCACTTTTGCCCCCCACATTGTGAGCGCCAGCGCTGCTTTCAGCACTTCCGCCAGTTTGTCGTGAAACGCTGCCTCATCAATGCACACAATCCCTTGCATACCGCGTAAATTCTTCGGATTGCTGGACAAGGCTTTGATTTTAAAACCACTGGCAAAATAGATAACGTAAGTCAGAATGTCTTTGTCTTCGTTATCGAATAGCTCTTCTTGCACCTCACCGGCAGCACGATTAAATTTACTTGCCCACATGGCACAAGCGTCGATAAATTCGCGCGCCATTTCTTTATTTGAACCGATATAAAATACGTCTGAGCCACCGTCATTTTTGACTTGGCTAGCAATCAATACATCATCGGCGGCTTCCGCCCAAGTAAGCCCCGTACGGCGTGATTTCTCGGCGATTTTTAATTGACTACCGTCAGCAACCCAGCGTTTTTGATAGCCCAGCAACAGCTCATTTGGCTCAAAAGGAATAAAGGCAGGCAAGTTCATTATACAAGTCCTAAAATTTGTGATTTGATATTATCGACAGTATCTTTGGATAATCCTGCTTGCACCACCGCTTTCTCGGCGGTTTCAGCGGCTTGCTGGGCGATCTCCTTGCGGATTTCACGCTCTCGTTTCTCCGAAATCGTCTGTGCCTGTTCGATACGGTGGATCACCAACGACAGTTGCCCCAACGCTTCGGGACTGGCTTCCAGCTTGCCCTCACTCATATCTAACGAGGTTTCAAACGCCATATTTTTGACAAACTCCATCAGCAATTTGCCGATGTCGGTTTGGGGTTGTTCGCCCAGTTGCTTCGTCCAGATTTCCGCTATTTCGCGGCTGTGGCGGATTTTGCCCGCCATTTTTTCCATTCGGCTGGCATAACGGTTCAACCCTGTGCGACTGAGCTGCATTTCTTCACTCAAGCCACAGTCCATAATCAACTCATTGATTTCGGCTAAAATTTCCGCTTGCGAATACTGTTTGTCACGCAACATCATCGCCAGTTGAGTTTTGATAGTCGGCGGCAACAAGTCAACTTTTGAAGCCCGTCCGCGAGTTGCTTTTTCCATTGTTAAAACTCCATTTAAATGCCGTTTTAACGACGTGGATTTGGGCGTTTAACCCCTGCTACAAAGGCTTGCCCGTTCGCCACATCAAGCCCACGTTGGGTAATCGTGGCAACAAAATAATCCCCACCCAATCGCTCCAGCTCAATCAAACCTTGTTCTTCCAACCACAACATATGGTTACGCACTAAATCACGGCTGATTTTGTGTCCGTAGCGGTCAAGACAATCGTCTAAAATGGACTCGTTGGCGTTATATCCCATCTCGGTTAGCGTACGCAAAATAACAAGTCGTTGGTCTTGGGTTAAAATATCTTTCATTCTTTATTTACCTCTTTTTCGATCAATAATCCCACTTGATGACTTAGCCCGCTCACTTCTTTGCTCAAGGCGCGAGTGTCACCCTTGATTTCGGTCATCAGGATTTTCAACTCCGCCACATCATTTGCCGTCGGCAAGCCGTTTACCGTATGCTCAAGGGTATTTAGTCGCTCGCGGTGGTCATACACCGAACTTTTCAACTGTTTCAAATCGTCGTGTCGCACATATTTGCTGTCTATCGACAGCTTGACCGCCGTGCCGACCAAACCGCCGGCCGTAAAAATAATCGCCCAGTGCTGACGCACCACATCTAACACTTCCATCATTGTTCCGCTAACTCCTGACAATCCACGCATCGGCTACAGTGCGGCACGGCTTTTACACGTTGCGCTGGTATCAACTTGCCACAATCACAACAAAATCGGGCTTGGTTCATCATCTCGGCAAACTGTGCCGGCGTATGCTGCGCCCAAAAAATCGCTTGCATTCGCTCCTCGCGCGCCTGCGTAATATCAACATCATCACTCACTGCTGTTTTTCCTTACACACCTGCTCATAGGTCAGATTATGATTTAATACTTGCCGCTTGGTTTCTGCTGTGTCGGCCCGATGGGGATAAATCAACCCGAACGCACTACAACCGCTCGTCACGACGGAATTCCCCTCGCTCGTGCAACCGCCTATCCACATCATCAACATTAAGACGCACAGTATTCTGCTCAACTTGTTTACGAATCTCCGCATTATCCAATTCCTTTTTAACCATGGCTTTTTCTGACCGCACTTGTTGCATTTCTTGCTCTTTTTCAGAAAGTAAGCGTTTTTGTACCGCACTTTTTGCGGTTAAATAGCCGATAATGGCGATTACAAAACCGCCTAAAGAGGTTAACAATTGCCAATTAATCATCCGCTTTACCTCGCTCGCGCAACGCGCTTACTGCGCCTTTTGTCGCCACTAACCCACCGCAAAATAGTGCAAAAATGCTAAATAACTCCGGCACATACGCACGATCTAAATACACGCTATACACCAGCACTGCGGTCATCGCCACAAAGCCCAAAAACTGAATCGTGCCTGTGGTAGATAAGCGGTTGTCCGCATTGGTAATCAAATCAGATAACTTCATCTCACACCTCATTATCATCAGCTGCATAGTTAAGATTATCAGCAACCCGATTCACCCAACCACGCCCGAAAGTATTGAATGTTGAAAGTCTGGTGTAGAAGCGAATCCGCTCGGCATTGAAACGCAGCAACATATCGGAAACAGGCAGATCAGCGATTTGCTGTAATGTGATTGCACCGATAATCCCGTCATCGGCCACACCCACTGCGCGTTGTAACATTCTGGCGGCATTGCCGAAACCGTGATTTACCGCGGCGTCGAACAGTTGGAACGCCAATGCAGGCGGGTATTGATCGCAGTGGTAACGCTGCCAAAAAGCTTTGTGGTAGATTTCGCGCGCTTGCAAGCGGCTCATCGCACGCATAGAACCAACATAGCCGTTGGCAAGTGCGGTACGCTTAGTGATACCCCAGTTGGTTTCGCCGCCGGGGTCAGAAGGGTGATTCACATAACCGCCCTCGTGCTTGATCAGACGGTCAAAAAATCGCTGAAAATCATCGACAGATGCCATAAAAAAACTCCTACTATTTATCATAGTAGGAGTTTAAAAGAGTGGTAGTTTTAGTGGGTTTGTGGCGGTTCACACAAGCTAATCATCAAACAAATCCCGTTGATAACGCCGCCGTATCAACGCCCGTTGTTGCCTAATAATCCCATAAATATGGCTTTCGCTCAACCCAAATTCACGGCACAGATCCGGCACATTGCGTCCGTTAAACTGCGCATAGATCAAATAATCACGCAGGGCTTCTTTCAGCGATGACCCATTCGGGATATAAGTAGAACGCCCACCCAAATAATGCGCCACCGCACCGGCTTGTTTTGCCGCCATCTGACTAGCTTTACCAGATTCCACGCCCTGCCGTTTCAGCTCACACGCCAACACATCGATCAGTTCTGCCAAACTCTGCGGCCAGCGGTGCACCAACTCAGCAGGCGGAATCTGATCCAACTGGTCAAACATCTGCCCGATGGCAGTATGATCATCTGCAAATAAATCCTGTTGTGCTTCCATCGCTCCCCCTGCTTGCAAAAACGCCTATCTCAATGGATAGGCGTTGTTAGGGTAACGAATTTTTAACAGATTGTATTTTAAACTAGTTTAGGAAATTCAACTTCGTTTTATTTTGCCCTCAATACCGCTTTATTGATAACGGCCTCTGAAATACTGCCAGTTTTTTTATTTTGTTGCGCATTGATCACTAATTCTACCGGCCGCTTCTCAAATGTACCATTTTCAATGGCTTGCTTAAACTTGCTATCAAACGTAGTATCTTTAACCTCTGCAAGAAGCTCGATTCCTGAAATTTCATTACGAATTTTAACTTTAAATCCACTCTTAACTTCGGTATTCACTGTTAATATACGATACATTCCATCTAGTTTA
Source organism: Testudinibacter crocodili (assembly GCF_006228025.1). Classification (NCBI taxonomy): domain Bacteria; kingdom Pseudomonadati; phylum Pseudomonadota; class Gammaproteobacteria; order Pasteurellales; family Pasteurellaceae; genus Testudinibacter; species Testudinibacter crocodili. The sequence goes on along the minus strand of NZ_VDHF01000063.1, from coordinate 10,915 downwards.
ATCGGTTCTAATTCGCTAATCGTTCTCGGCTTATTTCCTAAAATTTTAGCCTGCTCACCACTTAACTTCGTTCCTTGCAGCTCTATGCTATCGGCTCCTGTGTTGGCTGCTTGTTTAAGAAACTCTTCTTTTGTTTCATTAACTTTAATCGCCACCTCTTGTAATAAAGGATAAAAATCCAAAACTTGTTTAACTAATGCTGTATTCTCTTTGATTGCTTCACGCGATAACTCAGATTGCAATTTCATCGCATCCAATAAATTTTTTTCATGTTCAGATTTAACTTGTGTTTCACGCTCATGCTTTAAATTCTCATAATAATTATGCTGATAGCTTTCACCAAAATACATAATGATTCCGGTCAATAAGGCAATTAATAAATATTTGCTTGGCATTTTATCAATTAATCTCCCAAACAGTGAAGTCCAGTTGATATTCTCATTATCATCAAATTTGGAACTTCCGGTTCCAACCTTTATCACCAGCTCTAAAGACTGCTTTTCTTGGTCACTTAACCGTTTGTTCTTCCCATACAATGCAACGGCATACGCTTGATACAGTCCATCTTGTAATTTTAAAAAAGCCTTCATAATGGACGGTGTAATTGTCGATTTGTAATTTTCACCGGTCAAGCGAACATTGATTTGTGGCCAACCGGAAAATTCTAAATTAAGCTGTGAAACATCACCAACTTCTTCATGATATAACTTGCGTAGTAAATCATAAGCATCTTGTTCATTTTGAATAATTATAGCTGACATATTTTTTTAGTCCTTAAATAGTTTGACACGGTTAGTTAAATTATCTGTATGTAATATCTCACACATCATTCCCACACAACCGTTCTAAAAATACCGTATTCATCATCAATCACCCTACTTTACGACTTTTACTAAAAAAAGAATGCCCAAAAAAGCCACACTACCAGCCCCATTACGATATAACCCAAAAACTCTTTTACCTTCGCACTAAGATCCTCTAAGTTTTCCCCTGGGGCTAATAATGCAGCCCGATAGCCTCGTCTTATCTGTTGTAAAATTGAATAGCTAGGCTCTTCATTATTGCAAACATAAGAAATATTATTATCTGTTGAGGTATTTGATTTTCCATCCAATCGTTGACGATCATAGATCCCCGTTCCTGGTATGCCTGTATTCAAATAAGTCCCTTTCTTGCCGACATTAACTGACGCTCCTTTTGCACCAAAAGTACCGCTAACACCACTTTTACTCAGATTAACCGTAACACCTGGTACAATTTTAACCCGTTTACGAAATTTTAAAGCCATAATATTCTCCTTAGTAATATTGCCGTTCGTAGATGATTTGTTCACACAACTCAATGGTGGATGTATTACGATCTGTAAAAATACGATCTCGTCTTGCACTTTTAGCTGCTATAGCTAAGAATAATGTGGTGATTGCCAAGAAGCCTACGCCTACATATAATCCATAGAAATCAGCCTTATTAAGGTTTTTTAAAGTTTGAGTGAAGTTGTTAGTCAGCAGTATTACCGTAATAATGCTGAAAATTAAAACGCCCCAAGTGCTTATCCGTGAGAATTTGTTGAACCAGACTTTACGGCGATTTTGTTTGCATTTTTTTATAATCCGTTTCAGCTCTGCCACTGAATAGTCTTCCCAAAAGGGCTTATTATTGAAGTAAATATTCACTACCTGTGCAATCGGCATATAGTTTCCGCCGACTTGAATATTGTCACTGCCGTCAATATGCATTTCTTCAACCATTATTTTCCCCTTATTTTGCCACCAATTTGGACATTCCCATCCCCTTGAATATTCATGGAACTATCAGTTTTCGGTGTGGTGTGATAATTATGATTAACAGTTCCAGAAGAAAACTGTCCACCCTTTATTTCGCCTTCAAAATTTTGCCCGATAGCTTTGCTGTCACCACCACCATATAACATAAACCGTCTCACAGCCGGTTCAGCGTTGCGGAATTTGTGCAGTAACAATTTTTCATCGTCGCTAATGGCGGTGTCGGCACGCACACCGAACAGCACATACACTACATCAATGCCGATTTTGGCGATTTCCGTCAGATAATCGGCTTTTGGAAATGTTGCTTCATTTTCATATTTCAGTTGCGACTGTTTTTGAACACCTCCAATCGCCCCTAGTTGCGTTTGATTTAATCCTAATTTTTCTCGTTCTTCTTTTAGGCGCAATCCAATAGACATAAAAAACCTCAATAATATAAAAAAGTACTTTACAGGTACGTTTTTATGTACCATAATAACCACATCTAAAACACAAGTTAAATATATCACAACAAGGAGAAATGCACTATGCAAGCCACCGCAAAAACCCCGGAGCAAGTCAAACAAGAGTTTGAAAATAGAGGGGAAACCCTGTCTGATTGGGCAAGTGAACATGGTTACGATCGTAACTATGTTTACCGTGTATTAAGCGGCTCTATTCGCGCCCGTCGTGGTGTTGGACACGAAATCGCGGTCAAACTCGGCTTAAAAAAAGCCAGTTAAGGAGTTAATTATGAAAAAACTATTAACCCAATTTTGCCTCTGGTATTTACGTAAAGCTCAACCCAAACCCGATTTAAACACCCCGACTTATCTGCGTCGTGGCTTGAAAATAGACGAGGTGAAATGATGAGCGAGGCCAAAGTCAACGCCGCACAACGCACGCTGCGGATTATCAAAGCCCTGCAACACCGCTCTTATTTGGGCATGAGCAACAAAGAACTTGCCGAGGCGACGGGCGAAAGTGCGGTCAATATCAGTCGCGCGCTGGCGGTGTTGGTCGATGAAGGCTTTGTTCACAAACTGGAAACCAATGATTACGCCTTTACGCCGCTTTTTGCACAGATTGCGACCAAACATCTGGCAGAAATTGACTTCAATATTCAGCGTGCGGAAGAAGTGAAACAACGCATTAATACCGCACTTTACCGCTAAGGATACCGAAAATGACCGATTTAACTTTAACTGAGCAGCAAGCCGCACAAGCGTTAGCGGCAAAGCAGATGACCCAAGATAAAGCACAGGCTTATGAAATGTTGGGAATGCTGAAAATGAGTAGTTTTACTAAAAAACTTGTAACGGTTACAGAAATAAAACTACTTAATGAAATCAAAGAAACCAAGAAATACAAAGGGTTAGCACTAATTGATAGTAATGGAAAATCTGTAACCTGTTCCAACTTTCAAGAATTTTGTTCACATTTAGGAATGAGTTATGAAAAGGTGAATCTCGATATTCAAAATTTAAATATTCTTGGTGAGGACTTTCTTGAAACCTCTCAACGCTTAGGACTTGGCTATCGTGATTTAAGAAAACTCCGCCAACTGCCCGAAGCTGAACGCACTGAAATCGTGGAAGCCGATTATTCCGAAGCCACCGATAAAGAAGATCTACTGGAAAAAATCGAAGACCTCACCGCCCAACACGCCAAAACCAAAGCGGAGTTGGAAAGCAGGTTGAAACGTAAATCTGACGATTACGAGGCACAAAGCAAAGTGCTGGCAAACAAGAATCAGCGCATTGACCAGCTTGACACCGAATTGGCGAAAAAAAGCAAACTGATTGACACCATGCCACCGGAGAAAAAAGGTGAGGCATTACGCGATGAGGTCAATATCCACGCTTACAGCTGTGAAGCGCAATTACGTGGACAAATGCGGTTAGCGTTTGAAGCGTTGATGACGCACAGCGAAGAAACCGGCATGGATCATAAACAATTTATGATCGGTTGTTTGGCGCAGGTCGAGCTGGCAATCAATCAATTGCGCGGTGAATTCGGACTAGACAGTGAACACTACACCGGTTATGCACCAAAATGGGTTGAGGAGCTGGTGAAACCGGAAGATCGTACGAAAGCTGGTGATGAAACCACGTTCGATTTTGATGATGAATAACGCTTTGATATAGCAAAACAGGGTAAACCCGATGGCGATTTTAAACGAGAAAATCATGGCAATCAAAACCGCACTGGACAATGCCAAGCACGGCGAAAAAGGCAAGGTGATCGCACAGGCGATAGCAGATACCGGACTCAGCCATGCCACGATTATGCGACAAATCAACAAAACTTGTTACACCACCACGCGCAAACGTCGTGCCGACTCAGGCGATATTTCACTGCCACTGTTTGAGGCAGAGATTATTTCCGCGTTTTTAATGACCACACCAAGAGCTAACGGCAAACAATTAAGCAGTATGCAGCAGGCGCTGAAGATATTGCGCGCCAACGGCAAAATTAAGGCGGAATTTATCGACAAAACAACCGGCGAAGTGCGGTTGTTATCTACCAGTACGGTTACGCGCGCATTATATCACTACAAGTTGCACCCGAAACAACTAAACCGCCCCGCACCGGTGGTAAACCTGCGTAGCCTGCACCCTAACCACTGCTGGCAAATCGACGCCTCACTGTGTGTACTGTATTACTTGAATGAAAGTAAAGCGGGCAACGGTTTAAATATTATGGATGAAAAAGCCTTTAATAAGAATAAACCGGGAAATGTGAAAAAAGTGGAAAAACAGCGGGTGTGGCGCTATGTCGTGACGGATCACACCTCTGCCACGATTTATGTGCAGTATGTTTACGGTGGTGAAACCACCGAAAATCTGTGCAATGCCTTTATTCAAGCCATGCAACAACGCCATGAGAAAGATCCTTTTCACGGCGTACCAAAGATGATCATGCTCGACCCCGGCTCAGCGAATATTTCAGCGGCATTTAAAAGTTTGTGTGAACGATTGGGGATAATACTGATTATCAATGAACGCGGCAACCCGCGTGCCAAGGGGCAGGTTGAAAAAAGCAATGATTTGGTAGAGCGTTATTTTGAGGGCGGATTACGTTTTGTGCATATCACCGGTTTAAAAATGCTGAATAACTATGCCCACGAATGGATGCGTGATTTTAACGCTACTGCCATTCATTCACGCACCAAGCGCACGCGCTATCAAGTCTGGTTAGGGATTAAATCCGACCAACTAACCATAGCACCTAGCGTGGAGATTTGCCGTGAATTGGCGTTGAGCAAGCCAAAAGCCTGTTTAATCAATAGTGATTTAACGTTCCGCTTTAAAGGTCGGGTATACAGCGTCAAAACCATTCCTGAATTCATCACCGGAGAAAAGGTTAATGTTTGCCGTAATCCGTGGCGAGATGACTATGCCCAAGTGGAACGCCTTGATGATGAGGGTAAAACTTATTGGACAGCACTTGAACCGATAGTGTTGGACGATAACGGTTTTAACCAAGAAGGGGCAATTATCGGTGTTGAACATAAAGCCCATGCACAAAGTGTATTACAGAAAAATCGCCAAACCGTTGAGCTGCTGGCAATGGAAGCGAATAGCAATGCGGAACTGGAAGCCAAGCGTAAAGCAAAAGCATTGCCGTTTGGCGGCACTATCGACCCATACAAACATATTAATGACGATAAATTACCGCACTTTATACCAAAACGCGGTCAAGAGCACGAATTAACCACCAATGCCAAACTGGTTGAGCTACAACCGCTCACCGTTATTGAGGCGGCGAAACAAGGCAAAGTGCGGTATGGAGAACGCTGGGGTGCGGATAATTTTAACTGGCTGAACAAGCATTATCCAGACGGCATTCAGCAAGAAGAGTGGGAACAATTACTGACCCGCAACGAACCGCCGGGAACAAGCCATTTATATGTAGTCAACGGTTAAGGGGAGCAGAATGTTAGCGTTAAAACAGGTTTTACAACAGCATGAGATTTCACAAGCGGAATTAGCAAGACAGGTGGGCATTTCTCCTGCGGCGTTGGCGCAATGGCTTAATCACCATATTTTACCGACCAAACAGATGAAAGCCTTGAAAATCAAGCTGTCGAAGGTGCTGAAAACATTGGGCATCCAAACCGCACTTGCAGACTTATTAACGGAATCAACGCAATACAAGGGAGAGGTTTCCGCCAGTGCGGCAACACTGACGGAAGCGTCAACTATCAATGAAGAAGCAACCACACTAACAGAGGACGAGCTTATGTTACTCGCAAAACAGTCGCTTTATCCAGCGACAAAACGGCATTTTTCACTTTTTTCTAATCCGTTCACCGATGAAGTGCGGTCAGCGGAGCAAGTTTTCACCTCGCCGGACGTGCGTTATGTGCGTGAAGCCCTGTTCCAAACCGCAAAATTCGGCGGCTTTGTGGCCGTGGTAGGAGAGTCTGGCGCAGGCAAATCGACCTTACGCCGTGATTTAATCGACCGCATTAACGCTGAAAATCTGCCGGTAGTGGTGATTGAACCGTACATTATCGCGATGGAAGATAATGATGTTAAAGGCAAAACGCTAAAAGCCTCACACATTGCCGAGGCGATTGTCAGCACCCTTGCACCATTGGAAAACATCAAACGCAGCCCAGAGGCACGTTTCCGCCAGCTTCATCGCGTATTAAAGGACAGTGCACGTGCCGGCAATCAACACATTCTAATTATCGAAGAAGCCCACAGCCTGCCGGTACCGACGCTAAAACATTTAAAACGCTTTTTCGAGCTGGAAGACGGCTTTAAAAAACTGCTGTCTATCGTGTTGGTCGGTCAACCAGAACTCAAGTTGAAATTGTCCGAACGCAATTTTGAAGTGCGTGAAGTAGTGCAACGCTGTGAAGTGGTGGAGCTTGCCCCGCTGGACAGTTGCTTGGCGCAATATATTGACTGGCGGTTAAAAGCCGTCAACCGCAAAGCATCGGACATTTTTGATAAAGATGCACTGGATATGCTGCGCAGCCGTTTGGTGTTCAGCAATAGCCGTAATAAAACCCAAACCAGTTTGCTGTACCCGTTGGCGGTTGGCAATCTCATCACAGCAGCGATGAATCTGGCGGCGGAATTGGGTTCGCCGTTAGTCACTGCCGATGTGATTAAGGCGGTGTGAGATGAATACGCAAAAAATCAACGCAAAACAGACGTTAAACCACAGCAATCACCACGCTTTTTCACAACTGGCAACCGCCCAAAACGGCGTGCTGAAATGCGCTGAACTGGGGCTAACGGTGTTAAATGTCCAACTTGGCGGCTGCAAACCAACGCTGGAAGTGCAATCAAATTACATCACCACCGGACTGCTGAAAAAAGGACAAGCCGTGGTGTATATGCATATCAACAACGGCGCCGACCAACTCAGCTCAAAAGCCCAAATCGGGCTTGAAGGCTGCCGCGTAGTGTTTGCGGTAGAGCGGCAAATTGCGGTCAAGCACTAATAAAAAGGAGAAATGAAAATGGCTAAAAAAGCAACCCGAATTAAAGCAGATACCTATCAAGTGAGCTATCAAACCCGCGAAGAAGTAGAGTCGGCAATCAAGAACCTTGGTGATTTACAGCGCGAACTGATTCGCCAAGAAACCCTGCGCAACGATGAAAAAGCAATTATTGACGAAAAATTCGCCTCGGTGTTTACCGCACTTAAAGACAGCATCACCGCCGAGCAAAAAGCGATTCAGGCGTACTGCGAAAGCAACCGTGACAAGCTGACCAACAACGGCAAAACCAAAACCGGCAACTTCAACACCGGTGAAGTGCAGTGGCGCTTACGCCCGGTCAGCGTCGGCATCCGTGGCGCAGATGCGGTGCTGGAAGCCCTGAAAAAATGGGGCTTAACCCGCATGATTCGCACCAAAGAAGAAATCAATAAAGAAGCAATCCTCGCCGAACCGAACGAAGTGACCGGCATCGCAGGCATTACGATTAAAAGTGCAGGCGAAGACTTTATCATCAAACCATTCGAAAATGAGGTGAAATAATGGCAAAAGTAACCGACCGCCGCAATTCAGAATTAGCCGCAGCCACCGAGCGCAGCGGCGATTACCGCAAAGCATGGGCTTTGTGGGATAAAGCCGCCGGTGAAACCACTAACCACAAACACCGGATCTGGTGCATAAACCGCGCCGAGTTTTGCAACCGTGTCGCCATTCGACCGTTTAGCCAAGGAGAATCCAAATGACCGACAAACACACACAAATCGCCGAGCAATTTGCCGAAACCATCGATTTACTGATAGCCGCACAAGAAGCGTGGCAATATCACGATATCGTTCTAACCAAGCAATTGACTCACAAAAGCCGCACTAAAATCGATGCAATTTACCGCAGAATGAACCCGGATTGGGTTAAAGATGTCGTGAGATAAGGAGATATAACATGGAAATTAAACAAAACAGTAGAGTGACCTTATATAAAACAACAATCCGCATTAAAGCAAAAATAGACGGTGACGAAGTGAATATTTCTGCTACGGATAATAATAACGCAAATGCCCCTTCTTTTTGTAAAGAATATCTCACCTTTATTATGCTGGCATTAGCAAACATCACCCGTAAAACGTTTGCTTATGTGCATAATATTGAAGAGAAATATTTTGAAAAAGGATATGACTGCACCTTAGCTGTTAAATTTAAAGAATCAAAGTCTGATCTATTAAGTGTTGAGATAAACAGCAATCATCCAGTTGGTCACTTCTTATCAATGTTACTTCATAAGTATCTTGATCAAGATCCTGAAATCGTAGAGCTTTTAAAAAACTAAACCCATTTTCCCTTTGGTAGTAGTGCGCAGAGGGCGGAATAATGTGTTTTATTAATCACAACTGATAGGAGTTATAGGCATGGGTTATAAAAATTTTGATGAGGTTGAAGTTCACCAAAAGGCTATACGGCACTACTACGATTTCATTGAATATATTAAATATTCTAGAAATAAAGAATATTGGGAAAATATGAGCGATCCAGTTGTTGAGGGGTTACGTAACGCAATAGGGCATTATTTTCAAAGTGTAAATACAGGTGAGATCACGTTTAATCATTTCGCAGCGTGCTTAAGCTCTGATTATGCAGGCGGAGTATTGATGGAAGCAAGAAAACAGAAACAGTTACCAGATTACAATAGAAGAATGGCAAAAAAGTACAAAATAGCAGCAGGATATTCATGTATGGGGAATGCTGTGCACGAAGGAACTGATTTCCCGACAATCCCTGATTGTTTAACTGAAATCAAACACAGTGAATTTTTGGCGATTCAGGGGGAATAGTGATGAATAACGACAAATTGCTACGAAAAATCAAAAAGTTGCTATCGCTTGCCAACTCAACTAATCCACATGAGGCGGCGAAAGCATTGGAAATGGCGCAAAAACTGATGAAAGAGCACCATATCACGCAAACCGACGTGGAACTGTCAGTGATGTCTGAGCATGAAACTGATGTGTTATTTGCCGATAAACCTCCGAGATACATTCATATTCTGTCAAACATCATTGATCGCGCCTTTGGCGTTCGCTGCTATTTTAACAGCCGACGCGATAAAAACTGGCGTTTTAAGCGTTCGATTATGTTCTATGGCGCGGATGAAAGACCCGTTATCGCTGCATATTGCTTTGATGTGTTGTTGCGTCAACTATTGAAAGCAAGGAAAGAGTTTAACGCCACGCAAAATAAACGGCTAAAACGAAAAACTGCCATTGCCCGTGCCGACTCCTTTTGTGAAGGTTGGTGTCGAGGTGTATCACGGGTTGTTTCAAATTTCGCTCTAACAGACAAGGAAACAGAATCATTGGAGCAGTACGATAAATTACTGAATGAAAAACACAATTTTAGTACAGATTCCGGGCGTAGTGCAGGTAATACTAAAGATTACGGGCAGGCTGCCTATGCCGGATTTAAACAAGGTCAACAAGTACGCCTAAATCACGGTATCAACGGACAAGAAACCGAAAAACTTGGGCACTTTTCTTAAAACCTATTTACAGCCCTTTCTCGCCAGAGGGCTGAATAATAGATTTTCGGAGGTGATATGCAAAACAAATCTACAGTAGACAGACGCAAACAGCTGATTCAATTTATCCATATCGGTAAAGGTAAACTCGGTATGGATAACGACACTTACCGCACTTTTTTGCTTAATACTGCTGGTAAAGAAAGCTGCTCACAAATGACCGTGAAAGAGTTGGAAACCGCACTTGACGGCATGAAAGTACGCGGCTTTAAAGTGCGGTCCGGACGGCTGCCGAACGGCAAACGCAAATCACCACCAAGCACCGCTACGGTAAAAAGCAACATCATCAAAAAAATCCGCGCATTGTGGCTGGAAATGCACGCCGCAGGCATTATCCGCGACAGCAGCGAAACTGCACTGAATCACTTTGTTGGCAAAATCGCCAAGAACCGCGACGGACAGCCGATTTTAGCGGTGGCATGGCTCGACAACGAACAAGCAACAAGGGTGCTGGAACGACTGAAGAAATGGCGCACTCGCACAATAGAATCAAGGAAAAGCAATGGATAATCAAGAGTTCAGCAACCTTGCCCCTGATTTCTTGCTGGATTTAGCTCGATACACTGAATCGGCGGTAAAACAAGTCCTGGATACCAACGACAACACCGCCCAACAAGTCGGACAACTTGTCGCCATGGCAATCTCAAAAGACTGGCGAGGACAAAGCATCTATATTCCCAGAGGCGTTTCGTTGCTTGCTTATCAACGGGATTTGCAAATCTGGCGCGAGTTCAACGGCTTTAATCATGCCCAACTTGCTAAGAAGTTTAACGTCTCAACACAATGGGTTTACAGAATCATCAACCGAATGCAAAAAGCCGAAATCAAAAAGATCCAAATCGACCTTTTTCCTGACGACCAATAACAAAAAAACCAGCCATTAAAAGCCGGTTTTCTCATTCTTCACTCAGATAATTTTATTTCACATACTGTAACGCTGTTACAAATTCTCTCCCACTTATCACAACCTGATCCAACATTTTCCCTAATTATCTCACTTTCATGGATCTATTTATGTCAGTTCAGATCACCACTAAGCTTTTCAAATAATTAACGCAATACCAATAAAATACTCCGATTTATTTTGACTCGAAATGAAAATAGATTAGGGTCTGTTGATCTT
>NZ_VDHF01000062.1:0-33724 GCF_006228025.1 Testudinibacter crocodili | reverse complement strand
AGATCAACAGACCCTAGTCTTAAACAAAGGGATTTTTCTATTTTGTGAGCGTGATCACTTAAGCTAAGTGCAATTTTACTTTATTGTGTAACAGTCCGTTTAATTTCTAAACGGTACTTTGGCGTATATTATTTGCGTGCTAAGACTGCCATTATAGGAGAGATTATGAAAAAAACACTACTGATTACCGCACTTTCGCTTTCTGCTTTTGCCTTACCGATGACGGTAGCGGCACACAACCACCAGCATGATGACGGTCTGACCATTCAGGTGCAGCTGCTCGATCCGGCAAACGGCAATAAAGATGTCGGAAAAATCATTGTCACCGAATCTGCCTACGGACTGGTATTCACTCCTGAGTTGCACGGTCTGAGCGCTGGTCTGCACGGTTTCCATATTCACCAAAACCCGAGTTGCCAACCGCAGGAAAAAGACGGCAAATTGGTTGCCGGCTTGGCGGCAGGCGGACATTGGGATCCGAAAAATACCAATAAACACGGCTTTCCTTGGCAAGATGATGCCCACTTAGGCGATTTGCCGGCATTAAGCGTCAATGCCGACGGCACCGCAACTAATCCGGTGTTGGCGCCACGTTTGAAATCCCTTGATGAAATTAAAGATCGCGCAATCATGATCCATGCCGGTGGTGATAACCATGCCGATCACCCCGCGCCACTGGGCGGCGGTGGCGCCAGAATGGCGTGCGGTGTCATAAAATAATCGAGCACCGCACTTTTTACTTTTAATAACAATATGTTATCAGGACGGGGAAGACCGTCCTGATATGTTATCCATTTTCTATTTTCCTCCTAGATTGTCGTATTTATGCGACTATAAACGGTTTCTTTTACACTAAAATACCTATCAATCCAGCGAACTTTTATTGATTACTTCTATCTAAGTATCAAACAAGGGGGAAGTATGAAAAAATTACTGGAAAATGATATTACCGACGAACAGATTTTTCATCAACGGCGTAAAATCCTGACCGCACTTGGCATAGGCGGAAGCAGTTTATTACTGCCTAATGTTGTCTATGCGGACAATAGCAGCACGCAAACAACTTCATTAAAGTCAACCCCGGAAGAAAATATTATCGGTTATAATAATTTCTATGAATTCGGCGTTAGTAAACAAGATCCGCAACGTTATGCCAAATCATTCAAAACCAACCCGTGGAAGCTAACGATAGATGGCGAAGTCAACAATCCGCTTACCCTAGATTGGGATGACCTGCACCAACGTTTTGCCACAGAAGAGCGAATCTACCGTTTTCGCTGCGTTGAAGCCTGGTCAATGGTGGTGCCATGGCTTGGATTTGAATTGAATCAATTACTCAAATTAGCCGATCCGACCGCTAATGCCAAATATGTGCGCTTTGAAACCCTGTACGATCCACAACAAATGCCGGGACAGCGTGATCGCTATGTTGGCGGCGGTATAGATTATCCCTATGTTGAAGGGTTGACGATACAAGAAGCCATGCACCCGCTGACCTTAATGGCGACAGGGTTATACGGCAAAGATTTGTTACCACAAAATGGCGCACCGATACGTTTGGTTGTACCTTGGAAATACGGCTTCAAGAGCATTAAATCGATTGTCAAAATCACCTTGACCGAACAGCAACCGCTGAATACTTGGCAGCGCCTCGCCCCGAACGAATATGGTTTTTACGCCAATGTCAATCCTGCAGTTGATCACCCACGTTGGTCACAAGCCAGCGAGCGAATTATCGGCAGTGGCGGGCTGTTTTCCAGCAAACGCCAAGCCACGTTACCATTTAACGGTTATGCCGACGACGTGGCGTGGCTTTATCGAGGTTTAGATTTAAAGGCGAATTTTTAATGTTTACATTTTTACGCCTTGCAATCCACTGCGCCGGTTTATTGCCGTTATTATGGCTAGGTTATGTCCTGAATTATGGCGATATAAGCCTGATATTCGGCGCAGATCCGATTAAAGAACTGATCCATTTTTTGGGTCTGACCGCACTTTATCTTTTTACCGCCCTGTTTAGTTTACGAATTATTAACCGGTTATACGGCAAGGGACGTCTACTGGCGCTGCATAAAACATTAGGGCTGTGGGGATTGTTTTGGTTAAGCTTGCATATTTTAAGTTATTTAGCGTTGGAATTGGCATTTGATTACCATCTGTTTTTAAGCGAGATTATAAAGCGTCCTTATCTGGTTGCCGGTATGCTAGGATTTCTTTTTTTTCTGCTACCTGCCACTAGCTCAATCCCGATTCTACGCCGCAAACTGGCAAAAAACTGGTTTATCCTGCACCAACTCAGCAATCTGGCTATTGTGTTAGCGATTATTCACTACTATTGGTCAACCAAAGGCATTGCCTTACAACCGCTGATTTTTCTGGTTTTTGCGTTTATGGTTTTAGCTTGGAAATTTTTCAGCAATCAGATAATTGCCTACAAAAATAAAACCCGCCAGTTTTAAAAATGACGGGTTTTGCAATCGACTGAAAAAATTAGCGTTTAGATTTTGTTAATTTTTCAGTTAATTCATAGGCTTGTAATTTAGCCAATTCACGCGATAATTTCGATGATAACAAAGAATAATCCACGTCGCCGTGTTTCGCATGCGTATTTTCCTCAGCACGACGTTTGGCAGCCAGAATCCGATCTTTATCCAGTTCATCACCACGAATCGCGGTATCGGCTAGCACCGTTACTGTAGTTGGCTGCACTTCGAGAAAACCGCCGGAAATATAAATAATCTCCTGTCCGCTTTCCTGCTTGATTTGCAGCACACCGGGTTTTATTTCGGTCAACAACGGAGTATGCCCCGGTAAAATACCCAGATCCCCTTCAATACCGGAAACCTGAATACTATTGACCTCACCATGGAAAATCTGTTTCTCCGCACTAACTACAGTCAGTTCAAATGAAGATGCCATGTTATTCTCCTTCAGTTCTGTTATTACTCACATACCCTAGGGAGTGATTACATTTTCTCAGCTTTTGCTAAGACTTCGTCGATTGAACCAACCATATAGAACGCTTGTTCCGGAATATGATCGTATTCGCCGTCCAAAATTCCTTTAAAACCGGCAATCGTATCTTTTAGCGATACATATTTACCCGGAGAACCGGTAAATACTTCCGCCACGAAGAACGGCTGCGATAAGAAACGCTCGATTTTACGCGCACGGGCAACGACCAATTTATCATCTTCAGATAACTCGTCCATACCCAAAATCGCAATAATGTCTTTCAACTCTTTATAACGCTGTAAGGTTGATTGTACGCCACGTGCCACTTCGTAGTGATCTTTACCTACTACTAACGGATCTAATTGGCGCGAAGTGGAGTCCAACGGATCCACCGCCGGATAGATCCCCAACGAGGCAATTTGACGGCTTAATACCACGGTGGCATCCAAGTGAGCAAAAGTTGTGGCCGGAGATGGGTCAGTCAAGTCATCCGCCGGTACATACACCGCCTGAATTGAGGTGATGGAGCCGGTTTTGGTCGAGGTGATCCGCTCTTGCAATACGCCCATCTCTTCCGCCAACGTCGGCTGATACCCTACCGCAGACGGCATCCGACCTAAAAGTGCGGATACTTCGGTTCCGGCTAAGGTATAACGATAGATATTATCCACGAAGAATAATACATCACGCCCCTCATCACGGAATTTTTCCGCCATCGTTAACCCAGTCAACGCTACACGCAAGCGGTTGCCTGGTGGCTCATTCATTTGACCGTACACCAGTGATACTTTATCCAATACGTTGGAATCCTGCATTTCGTGGTAGAAGTCATTACCCTCACGGGTACGTTCACCCACGCCGGCAAATACCGAATAACCGGAGTGTTCAATCGCGATATTACGGATTAACTCCATCATATTCACGGTTTTACCTACACCGGCACCACCAAATAAGCCAACTTTCCCCCCTTTGGCAAACGGACATACCAAGTCGATAACTTTGATACCGGTTTCCAAAAGTTCGGCACTATTAGATTGATCTTCATAACTTGGCGCTTCACGATGGATTGACCAGTTCTCTTCTGCCCCAATCGGGCCTAATTCATCAATTGGCTCACCCAACACATTCATAATACGGCCGAGAGTTTTCACCCCAACCGGCACCGAAATCGGGTTATTGGTGTTGCTGACGCTCAAATGACGTTTTAAGCCGTCTGACGAACCCATTGCGATACAACGCACGATTCCGCCACCCAATTGTTGTTGAACTTCAAGGGTTAACCCGGTTTCCACTTTTAGCGCATCATATACTTTTGGCACTGCATCTTGTGGAAATTCAACGTCAATGACGGCACCGATGATTTGTACAATTTTTCCTGTTGCCATTACCGATCCTCTACTTTTTCATTAAATTGCCGCCGCACCGGCAACAATTTCGTTTAATTCATTTGTAATACTGGCTTGACGAGCTTTGTTGTAAACCAACTGCAAGTCGTTAATCAAGTTACCGGCATTATCCGTTGCCGACTTCATCGCCACCATCCGTGCCGCCTGTTCTGACGCCAAATTTTCGACCACTGCCTGATAAACCTGCGCTTCCAAATAACGGGTCAGCAGTTTATCCAACAGATATTTGGAATTTGGTTCATACAGGTAGTCCCAGCTGTTTTCAGTTGTGAGTTCGTCTTCTTCCAGCTCCGGTAATGGAATCAACTGCTGCACCACCGGCTTCTGCGCCATCGTATTGATAAATTTGTTATAGACAATATAAATGGCGTCATATTCACCGCTGCTATAACTATCAAACATCGTATTGGCAATGCCGACTATTTGTTCCACCGACGGGGTATCACCCATGCCGGAGGTTTGGCCACGAATCGTCAAGCCCAACGAGTGGAAAAAGCCGATAGCTTTCGACCCTAGCAGTGCAATCTCTACATTGACTTGCTTGTCTTTCCACTGTTTAAACTCGCTAAGTGCGGTTTTAAACAAATTAACATTTAAACCACCGCACAAACCACGGTCTGTCGAGATAACCAAAAAACCGACTTTTTTGATTTCACGTTCCACCAAAAAAGGGTGACGATATTCAATATTACCTTTGGAAACATGGCTAATTACGTTGCGTATTGCTGTAGAATACGGACGTGAAGAAGACATGCGTTCCTGCGTTTTGCGCATTTTTGAGGCTGCAACCATTTCCATTGCCTTGGTGATTTTTTGCGTGCTTTTCACACTGGCAATTTTGGTTCTGATCTCTTTCGCACCTGCCATTTCATCTCTCCGTTAGCGTTCGCTATTACCATGCACCTTTAGCTTTGAAATTATCTAAGATAGATTTTAATTTATCTTTGATAGTATCGTTATAGTCGCCGGTTGCAGAAAGCTGTTTTAAGAATTCCGCTTCGTTGTTGTTGGCAAAGTCGAATAAACTGCTTTCAAAAGAGGCGATACGATCCAATTCCACATCATCCAGATAACCGAACTCCACTGCAAACAACACCAAGGCTTGTTGACCAACGCTTAACGGTGAATATTGAGTTTGTTTCAATAACTCGGTAACTTTTTGACCGTGCGACAACTGTTTACGGGTCGCCTCATCCAAATCGGAGGCAAACTGAGCAAACGCCGCCAATTCACGGTATTGAGCAAGTGCGGTACGAATTCCGCCAGCCAATTTTTTAACCACTTTAGTTTGTGCAGCACCACCAACCCGCGAAACCGAAATCCCTGGGTTAACCGCCGGACGGATCCCGGAGTTAAACAAATCAGATTCCAAGAAAATCTGACCATCGGTAATCGAGATTACGTTAGTCGGAACAAACGCCGATACGTCACCGGCTTGGGTTTCAATGATCGGAAGTGCGGTCAAAGAACCAGTTTTGCCTTTCACGCGCCCGTTGGTAAATTTCTCAACATACTCCGCACTCACCCGCGCTGCCCGTTCTAACAGACGGGAGTGCAGATAGAATACATCGCCTGGGAACGCTTCACGACCCGGTGGACGGCGTAATAACAACGAGATTTGACGGTAAGCAACCGCTTGCTTCGACAAATCATCATAAACGATCAGCGCATCTTCACCGTTGTCACGGAAAAATTCGCCCATTGCACAGCCGGAATACGGAGCCAAATATTGCAATGCCGCCGATTCAGCCGCTGAGGCAACGACTACGATAGTATTTTCCAGCGCACCGTGCTCTTCCAATTTACGCACCACGTTAGCGATAGTCGAGGCTTTCTGCCCGACTGCCACATAGATACATTTAATATCGGAATCACGTTGGTTGATGATCGCATCGATTGCTAATGCAGTTTTGCCGGTTTGACGGTCACCGATAATCAATTCGCGTTGACCACGTCCAATCGGCACCATGGAGTCAACCGCTTTATATCCGGTTTGTACCGGCTGATCGACCGATTTACGATCGATAACGCCCGGTGCAATCACTTCAATCGGCGAATAGGCATCAGCGATAATTTCGCCTTTGCCGTCAATCGGTTGCCCTAGCGTATTCACTACACGACCCAATAAGTTACGTCCGACCGGCACTTCCAAAATACGCCCGGTACACTGCACTTCCATGCCTTCGGCTAAATCGGAATAAGGTCCCATCACCACCGCACCGACAGAATCTCTTTCTAAGTTCAACGCAATAGCAAAGCGGTTGCCCGGCAATGCAATCATTTCCCCTTGCATTGCATCGCTCAAGCCGTGGATACGGATAATCCCATCACTTACTGAAACGATGGTACCGGTGTTGCGAGCTTCGCTCGTCACATTAAAATCGGCAATCCGTTTTTTAATCAGTTCACTAATTTCTGTAGAATTCAGTTGCATTTTCTATTCCTCTTACAATTGCAACTCATTGGCCAGACGATTTAATTGACCACGGCTGCTGCCGTCGATAACCAAATCATCGGTACGGATAATCGCGCCGCCAATCAGATTTTTATCAATGCTGCAATTTAATTTCACTTTGCGGGCAAGTCTTTTTTCCATTGCCTGGAGAATATTTTGTTGTTGTTTCTGCGTTAATGGTTCGGCGGAAATCACTTCAACATTAGCCAGCGATTTATATTGATCGACAAGCTCCTGAAACAGTTTAAATACCTCAGGAAGTGCCATTACGCGCTTATTTTCTGCCATTAAACGGATAAAATTCTGCCCATATTGATCCAGCTGATCGCCACATATATCAATGAAAGTCTTGGCGACTTTCTGCGGTGAAAAAGACTCTTTTAAAAAATGTTTAATATCGTCATTTTCTGCCACTTCGGCAACAAAACCCAACATGGCTTGCCATGCGTCAATTCTGTTTTGTTCAACCGCAAAGTCAAATGCAGCTTTAGCATAGGGGCGTGCGACTGTGATATATTCTGACATTAGCCCCACCTTCCTATAGCTCTGCAACTAATTTATCAATAATGTC
This sequence comes from Testudinibacter crocodili, assembly GCF_006228025.1. NCBI lineage: Bacteria > Pseudomonadati > Pseudomonadota > Gammaproteobacteria > Pasteurellales > Pasteurellaceae > Testudinibacter > Testudinibacter crocodili. The sequence continues at coordinate 26,337 of NZ_VDHF01000062.1, read as the reverse complement.
GCTGTTAGCCGCTTCATCAATCGAACGACCGACAATCTTCTCTGCTCCAGCCACTGCCAAAGAAGCTACTTTGACGCGTAATTCTTCTTGCGCACGTTTACGTTCAGCTTCAATTTCACTATAGCCCTGCTCGATAATTTTAGCTTTCAACGATTCTGCTTCAGACCGCACTTCGTCCAAAATTTCATTGCGACGTTTGTTGGCTAAATCAACAATCTCTTGCGCTTGTTTTTTGGCACTATTCAGCTCTTGTTCAACCAAAACCTTAGTATCAGATTGCTCTTTTTTAGCCGCTTCGGCTGCTGCCAAAGCATTGGCAATACCGGATTGGCGCTCTTCGATCGCTTTAATAACCGGTGGCCAGACAAATTTCATGCAGAACAAGACAAAAATCAAGAATGCAATCGATTGTCCAATTAGTGTTGCGTTAATATCCACAACGTCCTCCTCAATAATGGTTATAGGTAGCTACAGCCTTCATTCGGCTGTAACCCAAAAAATTAACCTAATAACGCAGTAAACGGACTGACGAAGATGAAGTACAGCGCAATACCAACCGCAATCATTGAAATCGCATCAAGTAAACCTGCCACGATGAACATTTTGGTCAACAAAGAGTTAGCCAATTCCGGTTGACGGGCAGCAGACTCCATATATTTACCGCCTAATAGTGCAAAGCCGATTGCTGTGCCCAATGCCGCAATTGAAATCATAATTGCAGAAGCGAAAATTGTTGCCGTGATTACAGTTTCCATGAGTTTCTCCATGTTTAAGTTAAGTGTTGGCAAAATTGCCGGGTTAAAATAAATTGTTTATCAATTAAAAACGTATGTTTAGTCAAAGACTTAATGTTCCGCTTTATTATAAGCGATACTGATGTACACGATGGTCAGCATCATAAAAATAAAGGCTTGCAAAATAACGATCAAAATATGGAAGATAGCCCAAGCCAGATGCAAACCGACGCCCAAGCCGCCGACCAGATAATTGGCGGAGTAGGTCAGTGCAATCAGAATAAAAATCAATTCTCCAGCATATAAGTTACCGAACAGACGCAAGCCTAAAGAAACCGGCTTGGCTAATAAGGTTACGGTTTCCAGCAAAAAGTTGACCGGAATAAAAATAGGGTGGGTGAACGGGTGCATGGTATACTCTTTCACCAACCCGCCGAAGCCTTTGGATTTTACAGTATAAATAATAATCAGGAAAAAGACCGCTATCGACATTCCGAACGTGATGTTCATATCGGCAGTCGGCACGGCGCGCAGATATTCAAAACCCAATGCATGCGCAACTTGCGGTAGATAATCGACCGGTACCAAGTCGATGGTGTTCATTAACAATACCCAGACAAATACGGTTAAACCCAGCGGTCCGATAAAGTTGCGACTGCCTTGGAAATTATCCCTGACAACGCCGTCGACCCATTCGACCAACATTTCAACCGCACATTGCAGTTTTCCCGGAACCCCGCTGGTCGCCTTTTTCGCCACTTTTCTAAAAATGAAAAGAAACAGAAAACCACAAAGAACAGAAAAGAAAATCGAGTCAAGATTGATTGACCAAAAACCGTCGCCATGGGTGAGAAACGAAAGGTGGTGTTGGATATATTCAATAGAAGTTTGAGATGAACCTTCGGCAGCCATACAATTTCCTACTTCGTAAGTGAGTTGATTTTACTTTCTGCATGCTTTTGCAGTACAAAAGGTAAAAGATTATTAAGCAATATTAAACCAAAATAGCCGGCAAAAAACGCTAGCGGCGCTAAATCAATGTTAATAAAAACCAGCAATAATAAAATAATAGTTAAAACTATTTTAATCGCTTCTCCTTGATACAACGCTTTTAACTTATGTTCCGATTGCAAGTTTGTACGCAGATAAAATACATAAACAACCAATACCAGTTGCGGCAACCAACCAATCAAAGCGCCCAATAAAAACGAAAAAGAGAATGCGGGTTGTAACAATCGGATTAATGCATAAACAATTAGGATTAATGCCAGTTCGATAATAAACGCTTTATGATAACGTTTTCTGTTTCTATCCAATACCGCTGACATCTGATTTCCTATTCACCAAAATCATCGTTTTATTCTTCAGGTGAAGTTATGCCTAGTGTTAAAAAACTACCTAAAACGGGGTAATTTCCGCGCTAACAAAACAGGTTAAATTATACGGTCAGATTTAATTATTGCAACGATTAAAGCCGTTAAAAATGTTATTCAGTTAACATTTATTAAAATTTTTTTACTTTTTTATCACAATAAAATACGGATTGCTATTTTTCACTCAATAATGAAACCTAATTTATTGTTTATCCGTCTTGGACAAAATCACTAAATGCCTTTCGCCGACCAGTTCCGGCACCATCAATTTTATCTTTTGCTGTAACTGAAATTGCAGATCCAACGGCTGTAATTCGTCCGGATGATAAATTCCTTTCAAAGCATAAAAGTGCCCAGATTGATCAAGCAAATGCTGACACCATTCAGTCATATCTTTTAATGAAGCAAATGCACGGCTAAGTACACCATCAAACCGCACTTCGGGCTGATATTGCTCAACACGGCTTTGAATTGGCATTACGTTAGTCAATCCTAACTGACGGATCACCTGACGGATGAAGGTAATTCGCTTGCCTAAACTGTCCAACAAAAAATAGTGCTGATCGGGATTAATAATTGCCAATGGAATCCCTGGCAAGCCAGGACCAGTGCCGACATCAATAAAACGTTTGCCTTGTAAATAAGGGCTCACCACCAGACTATCCAGAATATGTTTGATTAACATATCGTGCGGATCGCGCACCGAAGTCAGATTATAAGCCTTATTCCACTTATCCAATAATTCAACAAAAGTCACTAGCTGCTGTTTTTGCTGATCGGTGGGCGAAAGTGCGGTTTGCGCCAATAGTTGATCTAATCGGTTATACAATTTCATTCATCACCACGTTTTAACATACCTTGCTTTTTTAAGTTAACCAGCAAAATAGAGATAGCTGCCGGTGTAACACCTGAAATCCGTGATGCCTGTCCAATCGATACCGGACGATGCTGGGTCAGTTTTAACCGCACTTCATTGGATAGCCCGCTGACTTTGTCATAATCGAAATTATCCGGAATAGTTGTGCTTTCATGCCGCTTATGCCGTGCAATTTCTTCATGCTGATGTTCAATATAGCCTTGATATTTAATTGAAATTTCAACCTGTTCTGCAGCTTCAACATCGGCACATGCCGGTGCGAAGGCCGAAAGTGCGGTCAGTTTTTTATAATCCACTTCCGGGCGACGCAACAGATCTTCACCACTGGCTTCACGGGTTAATGGGGTATTCAAAATACTATTCACTTCCGCTAAATGAGCTGATTGAGTGTGAATCCAAATTTGGCGCAAACGCTGTTGTTCTTGTGCAATATTTTCCAGTTTCTGATTAAAACGTGTCCAACGTGCTTCATCAATTAATCCCAATTCTCTGGCAATCGGGGTCAAACGCAGATCAGCATTATCTTCACGCAGCAGCAGACGATATTCGGCACGGGAGGTAAATACCCTATATGGCTCTTTAGTGCCTAAGGTACAAAGGTCATCAACTAATACGCCCAGATAGGCTTGATCACGGCGCGGATACCACGCCGGTTTTTGCTGTACAAACAAGCCTGCATTGATTCCTGCTAATAATCCTTGCGCCGCTGCCTCTTCATAACCGGTAGTACCGTTGATCTGTCCAGCAAAAAATAACCCGTTGATCGTTTTGGTTTCCAACGACGGTTTTAGATCTCGCGGATCAAAATAGTCGTACTCAATCGCATAACCGGGCTTCATGATCCGTGCTTTTTCCAAGCCTTTCATCGAATTGACGATCCCCATTTGCACATCAAACGGCAAGCTGGTCGAGATTCCGTTCGGGTAGATCTCATTACTGGTCAATCCTTCCGGTTCCAAATAGATCTGATGACTGTTACGTTCAGCAAAGCGCATCACTTTATCTTCGATCGACGGGCAGTAGCGTGGACCGATTCCTTCGATCACTCCGGCATACATTGGGCTGCGATCTAAATTAGCCCGAATTAGATCATGGGCTTTTTCATTGGTATGAGTGATGTAGCAAGGAATCTGGCGGGGATGTTGATCCACCGATCCCATAAAAGAGAAGACTGGCAATACCGCATCACCATGCTGTTTTTCTAATACTGAAAAGTCAATCGTACGTGCATCTAGTCGTGGCGGAGTGCCGGTTTTCAGGCGATCAACCCGTAAATTCAGTTCACGCAAACGATCAGCCAACATGATCGACGCCGGATCACCGGCTCGACCACCAACATAATTTTGCATACCAATATGGATCTTACCGGCTAAAAAGGTACCTGCGGTCAGGATCACCGAGCGGGCATGGAACGTCAGTCCCATTTTGGTTTTAACACCGCTGACACGATCTTGATCTAAAATAATATCGATCACTTCCTGCTGAAAAATATCCAAATTTTCTTGATTTTCCAGCGTGATCCGCACCGCCTGACGATATAAAACCCGATCAGCTTGGGCACGCGTTGCGCGTACTGCCTGGCCTTTACTGCTGTTTAACGTCCGAAATTGGATCCCCGCTTGATCCGCTGCGATTGCCATTAATCCACCCATCGCATCGATCTCTTTCACTAAATGTCCTTTGCCGATCCCACCAATTGCAGGATTACAAGACATTTGTCCTAACGTATCAACATTGTGGGTTAATAGTAGTGTTTTTAATCCCATTCTAGCAGGGGCAAGCGCTGCTTCGGTACCTGCATGACCACCGCCCACGACGATCACATCATAACTGTCAGTATAAATCATAAAAAGCCTTGTTGATTTTGAGAACTATCGACGGATTTTGATCTATCGATTGTAAAATTGTGGGCTATTCTACTGAATTTAGTTGGATCGTTAAAGGGAATTTATCGTAACGATCCGTGATCTAAAACAGCGGTGTGGGAAAAGATCGTGAATAATTAAATAAAGATCTTTTTATATATAAAGATCTTATTATTGTTATTATTAGCAGAGCTTGATCTTGTGAATAAGATCCTTTTTTTGTTTTAAAATAAGATCTTGCGATCCTTTGGTAGCTGTAGAGAAGATCGCGTTTTGTTCAAAATTTGCTGTGGATAAAAACACTTTTTATCCACAACTAAAGTTGATGTTAACTTTATTCAAGTAAATAAAACAGCTTTTAAACAGATTTGATCTAAGTTATCCACAACTGTTTTTTTAAAAGTTTTTGATAAATTTTTTAAGATAAATATGATTTGCTTAGCTGATCGTATAAATTTGGCAGCCACTCGCCAGCTTGTTGATCATGATCGAGGTTTTGTAGTACATCAATTTTCAACGAAGGGCAACGTTTATTTGCTTGTTTGCTTTGCAGGATCCGTTCGACTTTGTCAACCGCAAAACAGAAAGTATCATAATCGGAGTTACCAAGTCCGATAACTGAAAAATGCAGTTGATTAAGCTGATCAACTGCATTTTCGATATGTTCAAATAATGGGTATAAATTATCCGGCAATTCACCGGCGCCGTGGGTAGAGGTGATGATCAGCCATTCGCGATAGTCTTGTACAGCTTGCCAATCAGGACCGTGCAAAAGTGCGGTTTTGTAACCTTGTTGTTGTAATTGATCTTCACAGTATTCTGCTAAATATTCAGCGTTGCCTAAGGTACTGCCGGTGATGATACAAATCGTATTTTTCATAATATTCCTAATTAAAGTGTTACATTTTCCAATATCTCGGAAACAGCAGCACCAACATTGTGGTAATTTCTAATCGTCCTAACAACATACCAATAGACATCAGCCATTTGGCTATTTCTGGAATGTTGGCAAAATTGCCACTAGGTCCGACTGCCGGACCTAGTCCTGGCCCGACATTGCCGATTGCAGTTGCGGCACTGCTGAGTGCATCTAATGAGTCCATTCCGCTGATTGCCAATAATACACTTAATACAAAGATACTGATGAAATAACAAAATATAAAGGTGATAATCGCAAATAAAGTGTTATTTTGTACTTTTTTACCGTTATATTGCAGCAAATGTACACTGTTGGGATGAACTAGTGTTTGAATTTGAATTTTTAATAAACTGAAAATAATTTGAAAACGAAAAATTTTAATCCCGCCAGCAGTCGATCCTGAACAGCCACCGATCAAAAAAGCAAATGCAAGAATAATCGTGGTGGCGCTAGTCCAGGTATCAAAATTGACTAAAGTAAAACCACTGGTAGATAAGATATTGATTAATGAGAAAAAACTGAAGCGTAGGCTGTCATTAAAATTAAAAATATGCTGTTGATAGAGATAGAACGTTAAAAATAAACCGATGACCACAATAAACAGCGTAAAACCGACTATTTGTTGGTTGTATGCGATGATTTTAAAATTTCGTTTTTGGGCGGCTTGTAAAAACAGTAAAAACGGCAATGATCCTAAAAACATAAATAATGCACAAACCCATTGTGCTGCATTGGAATAATCTGCCAACCCGGCATCGCGTGTTGAAAAACCACCGGTAGAAAGTGCGGCAAAACTATGATTTATCGCGTCAAAAAAAGACATTCCGCTCAGCATAAAAGCAATAATTGATAAAAAAGTTAGCAAGATATAGATTCGAATAATATTTTTAGCGATATCTTTAGTATGCGGGGTGCTTTTCTCTGACCAATCGGAGGATTCGCTACGAAACAATGTCATACCGCCAACATTTAAAAACGGCAGAATCGCCACCGCCATCACAATCATTCCCAAACCACCGATCCATTGCAATGTAGAACGCCACATTAATAAACTTGGTGCGGTGTTATTCAAATTGCTTAAGACACTGGAACCGGTGGTGGTTAAGCCGGACATTGTTTCAAAGTAAGCATCGGTTAAAGAGATATGCTTAATAAAAATAAACGGTAAGGCACTAAAAAGCCCGACAATCACCCAAATTAAGGTGGTCATCAGCAACATATCTTTTACCCGAAGTGCCATATTGCTCGGTTTTTTCCAAGTTAATAAAAAAGAGCAGAATAATATAATAACAAATGATTGGCTGAATTCGGCTAAACCGTCACCGTTGGTGACAAGTGCGGTAATGATCGGTAACAGCAATAAATAGGCAATTTTATTCAGTACCGAACCTAGTGTGTAAAGGATAAAGGCTGAATTAAACATAATGATATTTATCGATTGGCTGAGATTTGCCATAGATTACGCCAACGAATCAGAAAAGCAAATTTATTGCTTAAGTGATATGACAAATCAATTTTTATAGAAGGTTGATTTTATTGAGTTGGCGGAAGATCATGGGAGTTGAACCCACCCGAGACTGCTGGCAGCCTCAACAGGATTTGAAGTCCTGCCGCTTCACCGGAAACGACGATCTTCCTCTGATTTTTGCGTTCGGTAGCAATATTGTACTGAATTTTAATTAAAATAGCATTAAAATCAAATCATTCCACGATGATAATTTTAACCGGTGCTACTATGAATTCTCTTTATCGATTATTGCCTTCCGTTGACAAAATATTAAGTACACCGCAAGGAGAGCTACTGATTGAGCGTTTTGGGCATTTGGCGGTGGTGAATCAGTTGCGCAGTCTGCTGCAACAAGCACGTTTACATATTCAGCAACAACAGCAATTGCCGCGCTATTTCAGTGATTTTTCAGTGTTGTATAAAAAACTGAGTTATAATTTGCAATTGCAGCGGCAGGTTGCGATTAAAAAAGTCCATAATCTGACAGGCACCGTTTTGCACACCAATTTGGGGCGTGCGTTGTGGGGCGAAGCGGCACAGCAGGCAGCGTTGGCGGCGATGCGAGAAAATGTGGCATTGGAGTTTGATTTACAGCAGGGCAAGCGCAGCCATCGTGATCACGCTATCAGTGAATTGCTGGCGCAGTTGTGCGGGGCACAAGCGGCTTGTATCGTCAATAATAATGCTGCAGCAGTGTTGTTGTTATTGGCGACATTTGCTTCTGGTAAAGAGGTGATTATTTCCCGTGGCGAGTTGATCGAAATCGGTGGTGCATTTCGTATTCCCGATATTATGCAGCAAGCCGGTTGCAAATTAGTGGAGGTTGGTACCACCAATCGCACCCGTTTAGCAGATTATCACAACAATATTACTGAAAATACCGCACTTTTGATGAAAGTCCATTGCAGTAACTACCAAATTTGTGGTTTCACCGAAAGTGTGTCCGAAGCGGAACTGGCACAATTGGCACGGCAGCACGGCTTGCCGTTGATCAGTGATTTAGGCAGCGGTGCGCTGCTTGATTTAAGCCGCTACGGACTGCCTGCAGAGCCGACGCCACAAAGGATGTTGGCTGACGGGGTTGATTTGGTCTCATTTTCCGGTGATAAACTACTGGGCGGACCACAAGCTGGGATTATTGTCGGCAACAAAGCGCTGATCGACCGCTTGCAACAGCATCCTCTGAAACGGGTTTTGCGCTGTGATAAAGTGATTTTGGCAGGTTTGGAAGCCACATTGCGTGATTATCTTTTTGCGGATACTTTAACCAAAACTAATCCAACCTTGCGTTTATTAACTCAGAATTTAGATGAATTACAACAAGTTGCTGAGTTACTGTTACAAAAACTACAAGAAAAACTGAGTGCTGATTATCAGCTGCAAATCGAATCCAGTTCGGCACAAATCGGTAGCGGATCGCAACCGATGCATCGTATTCCGTCACTTGCGGTGACGCTGCAACCGCACTCAGGCAAAAATGAGGAGTTAATGCAGTTGATCCGCTCGTTGAAACAGCTCAGCCAGCCGATTATCGGACGAATCGAACAGCAAAAATTGTGGCTTGATCTACGCAGCGTTGCCCATCCGCAACAACTTTTAACCATTTTGGACGAACTATGATTATTGTCAGCGCCGGGCATGTTGATCACGGCAAAACCGCACTTATCCATGCCTTGACGGGCACCGACACCACCCATTTGCCGGAAGAAAAAAAACGGGGTATGACGATTGATTTAGGCTATGCCTATCTGCCGTTGGCGAATGGCAACGTTTTGGGATTTATAGATGTGCCGGGACATGAACGCTTTTTATCCAATATGCTTGCCGGACTGGGTGGGGTAAATTATGCGATGCTGGTTGTTGCCGCCGATGAAGGCATCAAACCGCAAACCGACGAACATTTAACCTTGCTCAAATTATTGGATTTTAAACAAATTATCTTGGTGATCACCAAAGCGGACAAGGTTACAAAAACGCAAACTGATCAATTGCAACAAACGCTGTTCCAACGCTATCCTTTTTTAGTACAAAGCAGTGGTAAAAGTGCGGTTTTTGTTACTTCCACGTTGAGTGGGCTCGGTATTGCTGAATTGCGAGATTATCTTGCCACCCTTGTGGACAGCCAGCAAAGCGAGCAGCCGTTCCGCTATGCGGTTGACCGTGTTTTTCACATTAAAGGTGCAGGAAAAGTCGTGACAGGTACTGCGTTTGCTGGACAAGTAGCATTGGACGATGCTCTGCTTTTATCGACCAATTTGAAACAAGCGCTGCGGGTAAAAAATATTCATGCACAAAACCAAGCGGCACAGCAAGGCTATGCTGGACAGCGTTTAGCCATTAATCTTGGTGCTGCGGAGCAACACAAAATTGAGCGTGGGGACTGGTTGTTTTCGCATCATCAAGCTTATAGTAGTGATCGAATTACGCTGTTGCTCGATCCGATTCAAACTTTGAAAGCCAGCCAGCCGATTCATCTATATCATGCCGCAACCCATACGGTCGGCAAACTGACGCTGCTGCAAAAAAACAGCGTAGCAAGCGGAGAAAAAGTGCTGGCTGAAGTGGTGTTGCAAGTGCCGTTATTTTTGCTGTTTGGCGATAAGTTGATTCTCCGCAGCGGCGACAATAAACAGACGCTTGCTGGGGCAAAAGTATTGGAAATCAACTCGCCGACGCGCTATAAACGTAGCGAAATGCGTTTGGCTTATTTGTGGCAATTGGTAAACAGCCAAAACAGTCAGCAACGTTTGGCGCTGTATTTGCAGCAGGGTTGCGTGGATAAAAGTGCGGTTTGCTGGTTGGAGCAGCTAAGCGAACCACAATTTTCACACCTGCAACAACAGCTTGGTTTTGAAAGAGTGCGCCAATATTTATTTGATCAAGATTATCGGCAGCAACAGCAGCAACGGCTATTGCAAGCCGTGCAGCTTTATCACCAGCAGCACACCGATCAATTGGGAATTTCTAAAGCTCGCTTGCAGCGCATGGCGTGTTTGAAGCAGCCGATTGAATTGATTTACCATTTGATTGAGGCGTTGATCGACGCTGGACAGTTGGCACAAACACGTGGTTGGATACATCTGCCCGATCATAGAATTGAATTCACCAGTGACGAACAGCAGTTGTGGCAGCAGGTTAAGCCGATTTTCAGCGCCGATAAACAAGCACTGTGGGTGCGTGATTTAGCAAAAATGTTGGCGGTGGACGAGCAACAAATGCGCAATTTTCTATATAAAGCCGGTAAGCTCGGCTATTTGACTGCCATTATCAAAGACCGTTTTTTTCTGAGTGAAACCGTTGTGGCGTATGCTAGCCAAATTAAACAGCATATTCAGCAGCACGGCGAAATTTCGGTGAATGAATTACGCGATCAGCTGCAATTTGGGCGCAAAATGACAGTGCAACTGATAGAATATTTCGACAAGTGCGGTTTTTTGCGGCGTAAAGGGGATGTGCATTTGCTGCGTGACGGCGATATTTTTGAAGCTTAACCGCACTTTTATTCCTTTATGCTCGAAAAGTGGCTAAAATAAGTGATTAACAGTTTTTATCCGGAAGAGTAAGAGAAATTTATGAGTATTTTAACCGTATTAAAATACCCCGATGAGCGTTTGCGAACTAAAGCAGTGCGGGTCGAAAAGGTGGACGATGCAGTACGTGCGATTATCGACGATATGTTCGACACCATGTATCACGACGAAGGTATCGGCTTGGCAGCAACCCAAGTGGATATTCACCGTCAAATTATCGTGATTGATATTGAAGGCGATAAACAGCAGCAAATTGTGCTGATTAATCCTGAAATTTTGGCTTCCTCCGGGGAAACTGGGATTGAAGAGGGCTGTTTGTCGATTCCCGGCTGCCGTGGTTTAGTGCCGCGCAAAGAAAAAGTGACGGTGAAAGCATTAGATCGCAATGGTAATCCCTTTACCTTAGAAGCCGATGAGTTGTTGGCGATCTGTATTCAACATGAAATCGATCACTTAAACGGCGTGTTGTTTGTGGACTATTTATCACCGTTAAAAAGACAACGGATAAAGCAAAAAATGGAAAAACAAAACCGCTTAAATACAAAATAAACCCAGTCAATAGCCTCTCGATTGAGAGGTTATTTGTTTTATCTCAATATCCAGACAATTTTTAGATGGCGTAGCACATTATGCAAAGACCCTTGAACATTATCTTCGCCGGCACACCGGATTTTGCCGCACAACATTTGCAGGCATTACTCAATAGCCAACACAACGTGGTTGCAGTTTATACCCAACCGGATAAACCGGCAGGTCGTGGCAAAAAATTGCAGCAAAGTGCGGTCAAACAGCTGGCAGAACAGCATAATTTGCCGGTTTATCAACCAAAGTCACTGCGTAATACTGAAGCGCAACAGCAATTGGCAGCGCTGAATGCCGATGTGATGGTGGTGGTGGCGTACGGTTTGCTGTTGCCGCAAACAGTGCTGGACGCACCACGTTTCGGTTGCTTGAATGTGCACGGCTCGTTACTGCCTCGTTGGCGTGGCGCAGCGCCAATTCAAAGAGCGGTTTGGGCTGGTGATGTGGAAAGTGGCGTGACGATTATGCAGATGGATATTGGTTTGGATACCGGCGATATGCTGCATAAAGTCCATTGTCCGGTAGCCGCCGATGAAACGTCGGCGTCACTGTATCAAAAACTGGCGAAAATTGCGCCGAATGCGTTGCTTGAGGTGTTGAACGGCTTGCAAAGCAGCAAATTTAAGCCGGAAAAACAGGATGAGGCGCATAGCAATTATGCGCAGAAATTAAGCAAAGAAGAGGCAAAACTGGATTGGCAATTGTCGGCGATCCAATTGGAACGTTGCATTCGCGCATTTAATCCGTGGCCGATCAGCTATTTAGTGACGCAAGACGGTAACCAACAACCACAAAGCGTCAAAGTTTATCAGGCGCAAGTGTTGCCGTCGGTTGAAAACGTGCCCGGCACAATTTTGGCGGCGGATAAACACGGAATTCAGATCGCCACCGCTGACGGGGTGTTAAATTTAACGCTGTTGCAACCAGCCGGGAAAAAACCGATGACAGCGCAGGAGTTATTGAATGCGCGCCGTGATTGGTTCCCGCTCGGTACTGTTTTAGCCTAAAGATGGTTTGGAATAAATCAAATGAAGCAGATTAAAAAAAACTTATCGGTCAGAGCGGTCGCCGCCCAAATTTTATTGCAGGTATTGGATCAAGGTAAATCACTGTCAGCCTTGCTGCCAGACATGGCGAATCAAGTTAAACCGCAAGATCAACCACTATTACAAGAGATCTGTTTTGGCATTTGTCGAGTGTTGCCACGCTTAGAGCGGATTATCGGCTTATTGGTGCAAAAACCACTGAAGGGCAAAACCCGGATTGTGCATTGTTTGCTGTTGGTGGGGCTATATCAATTGCTGTATATGCGAATTCCACCGCATGCAGCGGTTGATGAAGTGGTGAATGCGGCAAGTGCCTTAAAAAACGACAGTTTTCGTTCGTTGCTCAATGGCGTGTTGCGTCGTTTTTTGCGTGAGCAGGCGGACATTTTAGCCACCGTGGATAAACATTGGCAAACGTTGCACCCAGAATGGCTGGTCAACCGTTTGAAGCAAGATTATCCGCAACATTGGCGTGAAATCGTTGAAGCCAATAATCAAAAACCCCCGATGTGGCTGCGAGTGAATCCGCAACATTGCTCAACACAAGACTATTTGGATCGGCTAATTCAGCAAGGCATTCAAGCCGAAATTTGCCCTGAGCAACCTGCTTGTGCGATTCGCTTGCAAAGTGCGGTCAGCGTTAATCAGTTACCGCACTTTGAGCAAGGCTGGGTTACGGTGCAAGACAGTCATGCCCAGTGGGCAGGATTGCTGCTACAACCGCAAAATCACGAACGAATTTTAGATGCTTGTGCCGCGCCAGGTGGCAAAACCACACATATTTTGGAGTTAGCGCCACAGGCGCAAGTGATCGCCTTAGATGTGGAATTGCAGCGTTTACAACGGGTTAAGCAGAATTTGCAACGGCTAAATCAACAGGCTGAAGTGATTTGTGGCGATGCCAGCCAACCGCAGCAGTGGCTGGCTGACGGGGTGATGTTTGATCGAATTTTGCTCGATGCGCCTTGCTCTGCAACCGGAGTCATTCGCCGTCATCCGGATATTAAATGGCTGCGTCGTGAACAAGATATTGATGCGTTGAGTGCGCTGCAACAGCAAATTTTGACCGCACTTTGGGCACGTTTAAAGGTTGGTGGCACTTTGTTATATGCAACTTGTTCGGTGTTGAAACAGGAAAATCAACAACAAATTGATTATTTTTTAGCACAGCATTGCGATGCGAAACGAGAAGCCATTTTTGGGCAAGCCTCTGTTATGCAATTTTTTCCGCAACAACAAGGTGGCGACGGCTTTTTTTATGCTAAATTAATCAAAAGAGCTTAATTTAGGGATAGGTTATGAAAATCATTATTCTCGGTGCGGGTCAAGTTGGTGGAACCTTGGCAGAAAATCTGGTCAGTGAAGATAACGATATTACCGTGATCGATAACAATTCCGAACGCTTGAATCATCTGCAAGATAAATTCGATTTGCGTGTGATTCTGGGTAATGCTTCTTCGCCTAGAGTTTTGCGTGAAGCCGGCGCTGCCGATGCCGATATGCTGGTGGCAGTCACTAGCTCCGACGAAACGAATATGGTCGCCAGCCAAATTGCCTATACACTGTTCGGTACTCCGAGCAAAATTGCCCGAATCCGTGAAAATGAATATTTGCGCGAGAAAGAGCGCTTGTTCCAGCCTGATGTGATTCCTATCGATCATATTATCGCCCCGGAAAAACTGGTGATTGACGATATCGCACGTTTGATCGATTATCCCGGCGCGTTACAAATCGCCCATTTTGCCGATGGACGCATCAGTCTGGTGGCGGTCAAAGCCTATTATGGTGGCCCACTGGTCGGTTATGCAATTTCGGCGTTGAAAGAGCATCTACCGCACTTGGATGCGCGCATTGTGTCGATTACCCGTCAAGAACGGGCTATTCGTCCACAAGCTTCCACTATTATTGAAGCTGGAGACGAAGTCGTTTTTATTTGTGCCACGCCTTATATTCGTGCAGTGATGAGTGAATTGCAGCGCTTGGAGCGACCATATCGGCGTGTGATGATTATCGGCGGTGGTAATATTGGTGCCGGTTTGGCAAAATATCTGGAAGATCGCTGTCGGGTTAAGCTGATTGAACGTAATCCGCAGCGGGCGGAGCAGTTGGCAGAAAAATTGTCTAAAACCTTAGTCTTTGCCGGAGATGCATCTGACCAAGCGTTGTTGTTTGAAGAACATATCGAGAATATTGATGTGTTCATTGCACTAACCAGTGACGATGAAGCCAATATCATGGCAGCGTTGTTGGCAAAACGCTTGGGGGCAGCCAAAGCGATGGTGTTGATTCAACGAATTGCTTATTTAAATTTGATTCAGGGGGGCACCATTGATATCGGTTTTTCACCGCAGCAAGCCACTATTTCAGCATTATTGGGGCATGTACGCAAAGGCGATGTGCGTAATGTGGTGGCGCTACGCAAAGGCAATGCCGAAGCGATAGAGCTGGTTGCGCACGGTGATATAGAAACCTCGAATGTAGTCGGACGTAAAATTGCTGCGCTGAAATTGCCGGCGGGTTGTATTATCGGCGCAATCTTGCGTGGCGAAGAGGTGATTATTGCTCATAATCATATAGTGATTGAAGACAATGATCATGTGGTGCTATTTTTAAGTGATAAAAAACAAGTTCCTGATATTGAAAAACTCTTTTTGCCTACACCATTTTTTATTTGATTTGGCATCATGAGTGGAATAAATAGCAATATAACCTATTTTATATTGCTTATTTACCAATATTATCATTAATGATAAAAAACGATTTTATCGAAATATAACTTTACATTTAAAACGTTATAACTATAATACCGCCCATCAATTGATTTGATGTTATTTTATACAAACACAAGGATTATTTTATGAGTATGATTAAAGAGTTTCGTGAATTTGCCATGCGTGGCAACGTGGTTGATATGGCTGTCGGTGTGATCATCGGTGGCGCTTTCGGCAAAATTGTTAGTTCATTAGTTGGCGATATTGTGATGCCAGTACTGGGCATTTTCACCGGTGGTGTTGATTTCAAAGATTTAAATATTGTATTACAGCAAGCTGTTGGTGAGACACCGGCTGTGACTTTAAACTATGGTGCATTTATTCAAAACGTATTTGATTTTGTCATTATTGCCTTTGCAATCTTTATGATGATTAAAGCATTGAATAAATTAAAACGTGAAAAACCGGCAGAAGAAGAAGCACCAGCAGAACCGTCAAATGAAGAAAAATTATTGACAGAAATTCGCGATTTATTGAAAAAATAATTAAACGATAGGTTTTTAATAACCCTTTTGGTTGATACCGAAAGGGTTTTTTTGTTGTTTTTGACCGAAAGTTACAACAAACCGTACTTTAACTTGTCTAACTTTTATCATCGATGTGCTGATGACAACGTTATATTTAAATTATTATTTAAAAATAAGGAGTTTGATAATGCAATTATCAACAGTAATCAAAAAAGTATTCTTGGCGGTGTTTACTGCGACCGCACTTTTATCAACAGTTCCGGCGCTAGCAGCTAATGATAAACCAACGGTTGCTAAAACTGTACAATTCAAAAAAGGCGAAAGTTCAGCAACGTATAAAGGGCGTGTGAAAGGCTATAACTATGACAGCTATTATTTTACCGCTAAAAAAGGACAAGTACTGAACGCAGTACTCGACAGCAACGCTCATGCGGAAATGGTGCTGTTTGATCGCAATGATTATGTGGTGGGTGACAGCTATGTGCTGCCGGAAAGCGGTAAATATGAAGTGCGGGTGTTTCAAATGCGCACTTTTGCCCGTCGTGGCACCGAATCGCCTTATACCTTAAAAATTGAGATTACGGATCAAGCTAACCAGCCTGTAGCCGCTGGGGATAGCCCACAGGAACTGAACAAAGTGCTTTATGCCTGCCGTGATAACAAAGTGTTGGAGGTTGTGTACCTTAACACGCCAAACAACAGCTATGCGGTGATCAACCAGATGGGTGAAATGGTGCCGATGCAAAGCATCGCAATGGCGTCAGGCGCAAACTATCAAGCCATCAATCCGGATTATGCTTATAAACTCTATACCAAAGGCAACACTGCAGATTTGGTCGGCGCCAATGACAGCCCAATTTTGAGTGATTGCCGCGCAGATTAATCTGGCAAAATGATGTTCTCTACTATGCCACTCAAACAACAGCTCGTCATATTACGGCAATGGTGTGGTGACATTTATTGGCGGGAAGCGATATTATGTGTTCCCGCCATTATTGTTGTTTTGGCATTCAGTTCATTGTTAAATCCAATTATGGCGGTGGTGATGATCAGCACCGCTTTTTCGGTTGGATTGGGGGCGTCTCACACCTTGTGTTCAATGCGTTGGGGGGCGATGATCGTTGCAGTTGCCGGCATGGCATTGGCGGCATTTGCTGGCTCATTGCTCGGTTTTTATCCATCTGTAGTGATAGTGATAACCGCACTTTTAGCCGCAGCTTGTGCAGCTATTGCCAGTTATGACAACAATTGGTGGTGGGTCATGTTGCAGATCATCATTGCTTTTCTGGTCGCTTCATATTTCCCGAACCATCTAGAACATGCCGCTTTGCGTACCGTGTTTGTGTTATTGGGTGGCGCCTTGCAAATTGGTTGTACCGCACTTTTAGCTCGGCTCATTCCTAACATTGCCGCCCCATTACCAACCACTAATCCGCTTGCGAGCAGTCTCTCACTGCGTTTTGTCTGTGCCGGTGCAATTGCTGTTGCTTTGGCACTGTATACGGCACAAAGTATCAGTTTAAAAAATGATTACTGGGCACCAATGTCGGCTTTGCTGATTTTAAGACCCACTTCCCAAGATTCCCTGAAACGTGGTATCAACCGCTTAGTAGGAACTGTTTTTGGTTGTTGTATTGCTACTTTGATCATTTATCTGTTTCATGACAATTGCGTAATTTTGTTGATTAGTTTGATCATCACTATTGGTCTGGCATTCGCAATGCAAAGAGCCCACTATGGGCTTTACAGCGGAACAATTGCCGCCACTATCGTATTTTTAATCGCCGTTGGTCACGGCGACCCCATAGCCACCACCGAACACCGCTTAATCGCCACCCTGATCGGCGGCGCCATCGCAATTATTGTCGGCCGGGTTTTGCGGGTTTGATCATTCATTTATACGATCCCGCTTCCAAAAATAATCCTAAAGCCGTTTAAAGTGCGGTAGTTGTTGCGATGATAAAGCTCTTTAATCTTGTAGCTGATCATTATGTCGTTAAACATACCGTTAGAATTGTTACTTCGTCTTAATCAAATTCCGAATTTTGGCTCAAGTGCGGTATTGCGCTTGCTGAAACGGGTTTCAGCGCAACAGTTGCTGGAATATGGGGCGGTAGAGTGGGCGCATTTGGGCTTGGATTCGCGTCAGATTCAACGCTGGTTGCAGCCGAAAAAGCAGTATATCGATCCGGTGTTGGCGTGGCAGGCGCAAAGTGCGGTCAATCAGGTGATCACGATTTTTGATGCTGACTATCCTTTTTTGTTGAAACAAATCGCCTCGGCACCATTGATTCTTTATCTGCAAGGCGATCGTAACTTATTGCAGCGGCGGCAAATTGCGATGGTCGGCAGCCGTGATTGCTCGGATTATGGGGAGTATTGGAGCCGCTATTTTGCTGCGCAATTGAGTCTGCAAGGTTATGTGATTACCAGCGGCATGGCGTTGGGCATCGACAGTTACAGCCACCGCGCAGCGCTGGAAAGCGGTGGCAAAACGATTGCGGTGCTGGGGAGTGGTTTGAATCGGATCTATCCTAAACGTAACCAGTCATTGGCGCAGCAGATTATTGAACAAGGCGCACTGGTATCGGAATTTATTCCCAATCAAGCGCCGTTGGCAGAAAATTTCCCTCGTCGTAATCGGATTATTAGTGGCTTAAGTTTGGGCACGTTGGTGGTTGAAGCCGATGTAAAGAGCGGTTCGCTGATCACGGCACGTTATGCTTTGGAGCAAAATCGCGAGGTATTTGCCCTGCCGGGAGCGGTTCAAAATCGATTTAGCCGTGGCTGTCATAGTCTGATTAAACAGGGTGCTTTGCTGGTGGAAAGTTATCAGGATATTTTGGAAAATTTATCTGCTTATCCGTCACAATCCGAAATGTTGACACCTATTCACCCAGTTGTGCCTGACACAGCAAAAATGAAGCCATTGCTAATACAGCCAGTGCAACAGACAGCAGAAAGCGATAAAAGTGCGGTGGCGTATCCTGAACTGTACCGCCATATCGGCTATCAAGCAATTAGCGCCGATGATTTGGCAACTGCACTTAATTTGCCGATTTCGGAGGTTCTTTCACAGTTGTTGGAATTGGAGCTGGAGGGGGCAATTTGTACGGTCAGCGGTGGTTATTGTCGGTGTTAGAAATACGTTGTTTTGTGTGTATTAGTGTGTAGAATTAAAGGCTGAATTAGGTAGGATTATGCGGTCAAGTGATCTAATTAAGGAACTTAAGGCAAACGGTTGTGAGTTTATTCGACATGGAAAAGGCGATCACCAAATTTGGTATTCTGCGAAAACCAATAAACGATTTTCTGTACCTCACCCCAAAATGAATTTACCGATCGGTACATTAAAATCGATTAAAAGATCAGCAGGCATTTAATCCCATATTTTAGGAGAAGAAGAGATGTTGTTTACCGTTGGAGTTGAATACCCTAAAAATGACAATGAGGCTTATGGAATGATAGTTCCTGCACTGTTTAATGAGCAGTATAGTTGCTTTAGTGCGGCTGATAGCGTTGAACAGATTCCTGAAATGGTGAAAGATGCGATTACAATGATTTTGGCGGACATGCTTGAAAATGGCTTTGATGTGATGTCTATTCAAGATAACGGATTTATTGAATATCAAAAAGTAGGGGATTTTGATCATATTGATACTTGGTTGCTGATTGATGTTGATGTCAGTGAATATATGGGGAAAAAGCAGCGAATTAATATCAGCCTTCCGTCGTATTTGATTAATCGGATCGACACTAAAGTTGGTGCTAGTGGTGGTCGTTATCGTGATCGCAGCCATTTTTTAGCGGTGGCATCACAACATGAATTAAGTGCGTCGTCTTAAAATAGTTATCTTTTGCCGAGCAATCCGATTCGGGTTAAGATAGTGCTATTCATCACTATTATGGGTTAAACCATGACTAAATCCCCGCTTTTTGAAGCCCCGCACCATACCGAATTTTGTCCGAAGTGCGGTGCGGCATTACAGTTGCGGCAGGGAAAAAAGGGGCTGTTTTTAGGCTGTTCGGCGTATCCTGCTTGTGATTATTTAAAACCGCTGCAAACAAGTGAAGCCAAAATTTTGAAGATTTTACCACAGGCTTGTCCGCAGTGTGGACATTCATTGGTATTGCGACAAGGGCATTACGGCATGTTTATCGGTTGTAGCCATTTTCCTGAATGCCACTATATTGCACACGAGCAAACCGAAGACAACGAGGCTCAAAAGCAGGTTATCCCTTGTCCGGTTTGTGGTAAAGGACATTTGCTGGCACGGCGCGGACGACAGGGAAAAACGTTTTATGGTTGTGATCAATTTCCGCGTTGCCGTTTTAATCTGCCGCATAAACCGGAAACACAGCCTTGTCCAAAGTGCGGTTACAGCCTATCATTCCAACAGCAAGATGGTGGTTACCAATGTTGTAATAAGGCGTGTCGCCACCACTTTCAACTTGACTAGATTATGAATTATACCATTCTACAATTAGCTAATTATATTAAACAACAACAGGTTATCGCATATCCGACGGAAGCGGTTTTTGGTTTGGGTTGCGATCCGCGCAGTGAAAGTGCGGTGTTGAAATTGCTGGCGTTGAAACAGCGTACAGTTGAAAAAGGGTTGATTTTAGTTGCACCGCACTTAGATTTGCTACTGCCGTTTATCGATCAACACCGATTAAGCCACGAACACTGGCAACGCTTGCAGGCGGAATATGATCGCCCAATGACTTGGCTGGTGCCGAAAAGTGCGCTTGCCCCCGTTTTTTTAACGGGTGAATTTGACAGCATTGCGATTCGTTTGTGTCGTCATCCGGCGGTGACCGCACTTTGTGAAGCGACGCAAACGGCATTGACTTCAACCAGTGCAAACCTAAGTGGCATGCCGCCTTGCCGCACGGCTCAAGAGGTGCGTGCGCAATTTGGTGCCGATTTTCCAGTGTTGCAAAGTGCGGTTGGCGGTGCGGAAAAACCATCAGAAATTCGAGATATTTTGACCAACCAACGGATTCGATCATAAACATGAAACAACAGTTAACCGTCAGTCATGAGATTGAGCTGCAAGCCATTCAGGAAAGTGATGCTAGGTTACTCTTTGATGCTATCGACCATAATCGAACTTATTTAGGGCGCTGGCTGCCTTTTGTTGCATCGACATGCGAAGTGGCTGATTCTTTAGCATTTATTTGCTCGCTGCAACATAAAAAAGCTGAACAAGTATTCAAAATAAGCTATCGAGGTAAATTTGGTGGCTTGATTGGATTTAATATGGTGGACAGTCATAATTTAAAACTAGAAATCGGTTATTGGCTGATCGAATCGTTGCAAAAAAACGGCATTATGACTCGCTCGGTTGCGACGCTGGTGGATTATGCATTCAGCGAGTTAGCCATCAATCGAGTGCAGATCAATTGTGCGGCGGCGAATGTTGCCAGTCAAAAAATACCTCAGCGGTTAGGGTTTATCTTAGAAGGTATCCAACGTGATGGAATTTTATTAGCAGATGGTCATTTTATTGATTGTCAGATTTACAGTATGTTAAAACGCGAATGGAAAAGACTATAAATGAACAAATATGCCGTGTGGGGCAACCCGATAGCACAAAGTAAATCGCCTGAAATTCAGCAGCATTTTGCCCAGCAACAGAAGATTGAGCTGGATTATCAAAGGATGTTAGGTGATGAAGTGCGGTTTGAACAGCAACTGGCGCAGTTTTTTGCCTCCGGCGGACAGGGTTGTAATATTACGGCGCCGTTTAAAGAGCGAGCGTTCCGTTTGGCAGATTTGCACAGTGAACGTTGTTTGATGGCAGAAGCTTGCAACACCTTGAAAAAATTGCCTGATGGGCGCTTATATGCCGACAATACCGATGGTGCGGGGTTGGTGACGGATTTGCAGCGCTTAGGTTGGCTGCAACCACAACAGCGGATTTTGATTCTAGGTGCTGGTGGTGCAACCAAAGGCGTATTGTTGCCGCTATTGCAAGCCCAACAACAGATCACGTTGGCAAACCGCACTTTGGATAAGGCCGAACAACTAGCACAAAAGTTTAGCGGTCACGGTGTGATTCAGGCAGTTGCTTTGAGCCAACTTACTACACAGCGCTTTGATTTGATCATTAATGCTACCTCATTAGGGCTGCAAGGCAAAGTGGTGGATATCGCCCCCGCCATTTTGCAAAAGTGCGGTGCGGTTTACGATATGCAATATGCCAAAGCAACCGATACCCCATTTTTGGCGCTAGCAAAAACTTACGGAGTGGCAAAATCGGCGGATGGAATCGGCATGTTAATCGGCCAAGCAGCACACGCGTTTGAAGTGTGGTTTGGGGTGATGCCGGAAATAACCTTACTTATTTAGGGACATATTTAAGTCTAAATATTGACTTCCCCTCGAACGATAATTTTTGAAATATCGGTATTAGGTTTGTCGATTGAGCGAATGGCTAAATTGATTGCTTGATAACCGATTTCATATAAATTATGTGAGATACAAGGAATTTTAAAACCATAAATTTCAGCATAGGGTACATTATCTATACTGAATAAATCAAAGTCTTGTTTGAAAATTAATCCAGCTTCAATGCAGGCTTTTAAAATACCTAATGAAATTTGGTTGTTCATGCCGGCAAAAACGACTTTTTCCTTATTTGTTCTGAGATAAGATTTTGTGACATGATAAGCGGCTTCGATAAAAAAATCTGCATGGAAAATTGTTAGATTTTTACTTTTATCAATAACAGAGGTAAAACCTCTCACTCGATCGGTTGATACATTAGAATATTCCGGTCCTGCAATTACCACAACGTTTTGATAATTAATTAAATTAATATAATTGGCAACTTCTGTTCCGCAGTGTAAATTATCAATATAAATACCACTATATTCTGAATTGCCGATTTCTCGGTCAATTAAAATTACCGGAATATTGAGTGATTTTAATTTTTGTAAGTAGTCAGGTTGATAATTTCTGTCGGAAGAAATCACCGATAAAATAATTGCATCAACTCCGTAGCTAATCATTCTTTGGATTGATTGCGTCTCGATATCTTCTGATTCGTAGGAGTCAAACATCAAAATATCATAATCTAATTCTGATGATATTTTGCTCATGATTTTTGTCAATTCACCAAAAAATGGGTTACTCATATTTGGATTAACAATTCCAATCAGCTTATTTTTTTTGGGCTTTATATTGCTCGTATTGGAAAAATAGCCCATTTGTTCAGCAATAGTGAGTATTTTATCACGAGTTTCGGCTTTGACTTTATCTGGATCAGATAATGCGCGTGATACCGTTATTTTGCTGAGACCTGATGCCAATGCAATATGTTCTAATTTAATTTTTTTTGATAATGTTGCCATACTTACACTCTTATCACCGCCGGATCGGTAAAGATATCAAATTCATCACGGCTTTGGCTTGAAAATTCCGCAATGACAGCACCGTCATTACCTGCTTGAAACCAATGTTTGGTGTTGGGCGCAATGGTATATTGATCTCCGGGGCAAAGGTGAATTTCGTGTTTTGCGGTGTACCATTGCTGATGATCTTGCGGTGGAATTGCCTGAGGATCTTCGGTTGACTGCCCTTCAACATAGAGATAAACCTCACCAAATAAACAACGGAAAGTTTCTTGCTTGCCAATATTATTTTCAAATGGTGGGTGGCGATGTTCAGGGCAATTTTGTTGTGGAAACAAAACTAATTGCTTCGCACAATAGCGTTCGTTATTGATGAAAGTAATGAGCTGTAGTCCCATTTGCTCTAGTTTACCCAATTTAAAATCGGTGATTTCAATGTTTTCTTTATCTTGCGCTGACAATACCGTACCTGCTTTTGCCAGTAAAGCAATAGTTCTTTCTATGATTTCAGACTGATCGTTTTTATTCATTTTTCACCTCAAATATTGTTAATTTTATTGGTTAAGCCGTATTAGTCAGTGAGCTGTTGTTGATAATAAGCCAATTATAACGAGAAAATGTGATCTGTGTCGCAATTATCACCACCAATATTCGGTTAATTTTCCATTTTGTGATCTTTGACACGTTATTATCATTAAAATGATATTAATTTATCAATAAATGATTTTTGTATCATTTTTTGAGGTTTAAAAGTTCAATCAATCGTTGAGGGAATGGCAATGAAAGCATTAGTTTTAGACTCAGGAAAGTTGTATATACGCGATAAAGATGTAGAAACTACCGTAGGTGATGATGATGTCGAGATCAAAATACATACCGTCGGAATTTGTGGTAGTGATGTGCATTATTACCAACACGGTAGAATCGGTCCTTTTGTGGTTAAAGAACCGATGATTTTAGGGCATGAAGCCTCTGGTGTCGTGACCAAAATCGGAAAAAATGTCACCCATCTTGCGGTTGGTGATCGGGTTTGTATGGAGCCGGGTATTCCTAATCTATCATCAATGCAGTCTAAATCCGGATTTTATAATTTAGATCCTGAAGTGCGGTTTTGGGCAACCCCGCCGATTGATGGTTGTTTAAGAGAGAGTGTAATTCACCCAGCGGCATTTACCTTTAAATTACCTGAGCGCTTGAGTTTTACGGAAGGGGCTATGATTGAGCCGTTGGCGATAGGTATGCAATCAGCAACAAAGGCACAAATTAAACCGGGTGATATTGCATTGGTTGTTGGCGCTGGTACGATTGGGATTTTGACCGCACTTTCTGCTTTAGCTGGTGGTTGTGCTGAGGTGATTATTTGTGATGTGGTAGACGAAAAATTAGCCATTGCAGGGCAATATGCAGGAATTCATCCGATTAACAGTAAAACATCCGATTTATTGGGGTTTGTACATCGTTTGACAAACGGAGCAGGTGTTGATGTGTTGTTTGAATGTAGCGGTGCTGCTGCGGTGATTGAGAGTTTACCGACCTATATGGCTCCCGGTTCAACTGCAGTATTAGTCGGTATGCCGGTTTCACCTGCTCCGGTTGATATTGTCGCTGCGCAAGCAAAAGAGATTACCTTCAAGACAATCTTCCGCTATGTCAATATGTATCCAAGAACCATTCGCTTATTGGCATCAGGTAAATTAGATATTAAACCTTTAATTTCAGATATTTATAAGTTTGAAAAATCTATCGAGGCTTTTGACAGGGCAGCTTCTGCAAATCCTAATGATGTCAAAATTATGATTGAAATGGAGTAAAAAATGGGAATTTATGCCGGCGTTGATTGTGGTACACAAAGTACCAAAGTGATTTTAATTGATACGGAAATGGGCGAGATTTTAGGGTCGGGTAGTGCGCCTCATCCATTGATCAGTGAAAGTAATGGGAAAAGAGAGCAACAGCCTGAATGGTGGATTTCCGCGTTTCAGCAAGCTTTTTCCAATGCCATAAAAAATGCCGGCATTATGCCTGAAAAAATTCATGCAATCTCAATTTCTGGACAGCAGCACGGGTTAGTGGTGTTAGATAAAGCGGGTGACCCTTTATATCCGGCAAAATTGTGGTGTGATACGGAAACAAACGATGAAAATGAAACCTTATTAGCGGAGATGGGTGGAGTAGAGGCTTGCTTAGAAAAACTAGGATTGGTTCTCGCAACCGGCTATACCGCTTCAAAATTACTTTGGTTAAAGCGACATCAGCCCGAAGTGTGGCGCAAAATTGATACGGTTTTATTGCCACATGATTATCTGAATTACTGGCTGAGCGGTAATAAAGTAATGGAGTTTGGTGATGCGTCGGGAACAGGATTGTTTAATATTTATCAGCGTGACTGGGATCAACGCATTATTCGTTTAATTGATGATAGTGGTGTATTAGAAAAGGCGTTACCAAGATTAATTCAACACAATCAAGTGGTGGGAACGGTGTTGCCTGAAGTTGCAGCAATATTGGGATTAAATCCCAATACGCTAATTGCAGCGGGCAGTGGTGACAATATGATGGGGGCAATAGGAACAGGAAATATTGAAGCCGGAATAGTCACCTTAAGTTTAGGTACATCAGGCACATTATATGCTTATTCTGAGCAACCGATTAAGCCGATTTCAGCTGCTATTGCGAATTTCTGCTCTGCAAACAATGGTTGGTTACCCTTAATCTGTACCATGAATGTCACCTCTGCAACATCCTTAGTGCAAGACTTGTTTCAATTAAATTTAGTTGATTTTAATCAGCAATTAAAAAATGCATCTCTTGGTGCTGATGGTGTAATGATGTTGCCGTTTTTCAATGGTGAACGAGTACCCTCTTTGCCCACCGCCAAAGCCAGTATTCACGGCTTAGATAATAAAAATTTTACCAGTGAAAATGTATGTAGGGCGACAGTTGAAGGAATTACTTTTGGACTGCGTTATGGCTTGGCGTTATTTAAGCAGTCGGGAATAGATATTTCACAAATCCGTTTAATTGGTGGTGGTGCAAAAAGCGAAATTTGGCGACAAATTGTCGCTAATATCATGAATTGCGAGGTGATTTGTTTAAGAAACAGTGAAGCGGCTGCGTTGGGGGCTGCAATTCAAGCTGCTTGGCTTCACCAATTACAACAACCTAATCAGTCACGAGATGAAAAAGCATTGTTTAAGGAAATTAATCAACGCTTTGTTGTATTAGACAAGACAACATTGACTTTACCGAACATGAGTTGTGTTGCGCAATATAACGATATTTACTTTAAATATGTACGTTTATT
>NZ_VDHF01000061.1:0-23325 GCF_006228025.1 Testudinibacter crocodili | reverse complement strand
TTCAACTCACGCTCCTGCGAAGGAGCGAGGCTTCTGGCGGAGAGCCATTCTTACCACCAGACGGTTTCAACTCACGCTCCTGCGAAGGAGCGAGTATGAAGTAGAAAAGGAAGTTGTCGAGGAGTGTATGTTTCAACTCACGCTCCTGCGAAGGAGCGAGAACGTTTAAATTGCCCTGATCGTTGGGCAAGCTGTTTCAACTCACGCTCCTGCGAAGGAGCGAGTTATTCTTGTGATAATCAAATCGCCGATGAGCTGGTTTCAACTCACGCTCCTGCGAAGGAGCGAGCTTTTACCTCTTGTATTGCGTTATCAATTGCACCACGTTTCAACTCACGCTCCTGCGAAGGAGCGAGATTCAGGAGATATTCTGACATTGAATTTTCCATTGTTTCAACTCACGCTCCTGCGAAGGAGCGAGATACACAACGAATTTGGAGGCAGCCGCCATGACGAATGTTTCAACTCACGCTCCTGCGAAGGAGCGAGTCCAATCTCCATTTTCCCATTTGATTTTTCCGCAGTTTCAACTCACGCTCCTGCGAAGGAGCGAGACCAGCAGTTGATTAACACTCTGGCACAAGAACGTGTTTCAACTCACGCTCCTGCGAAGGAGCGAGTTATTCTTGTGATAATCAAATCGCCGATGAGCTGGTTTCAACTCACGCTCCTGCGAAGGAGCGAGCGCATATATCCAGTGGTTTGGCGTTTGCTATTGGCGGTTTCAACTCACGCTCCTGCGAAGGAGCGAGCAAAATTAAGGACGCGGATCGGCGTAATCTGATCGGTTTCAACTCACGCTCCTGCGAAGGAGCGAGTCCTCGACATGCGAGATGTCATCTACGGTGAGTATGTTTCAACTCACGCTCCCGAAGGAGCGAGATCGGGTTGTAAAGTCTATTGTTGATAACATTAGTTTCAACTCACGCTCCTGCGAAGGAGCGAGGATTGCACGCCGATCATCTCTTAATCATTGTGGATGTTTCAACTCACGCTCCTGCGAAGGAGCGAGTCACATTCTTGAAGTTTTCCAAAATTGTCAGATTGTTTCAACTCACGCTCCTGCGAAGGAGCGAGTCTCAGACAAGCAAGGCCGTGGTCTATTCAGTGTGTTTCAACTCACGCTCCTGCGAAGGAGCGAGTGAAACATTGCCGCTTTGGCTTGTGGGAAAGGTCGTAGTTTCAACTCACGCTCCTGCGAAGGAGCGAGTGCCTACCTGTAATTTGTTGTTCTATAAGGCTAATAAAACCTTATTTCGCCAATTACTTTGGTGATAGCACTTTAAGTTATTTTAGCATAGCAAAATAACTATTTTCTATCCAAATTGTTAAAGAAATCAACCATCGCCAATCTCCCAGCATTTTTATGAGAACAACAGGTTAGCGCGCTACACAATCAGTGTATCTTTGAATATATCTACCGCAGCTTTTGCGCCATGGTGTTCCACTTTGCGCCGCCATTTGCTGCCGAGGTGGTAAAAACGCAGGCTGTCGGTTTCGGGTTGATAAATTGCCAGTAATTTGGCTTTCAGGCTCACCCATTGGTCGGGGGCGATGTCGCATTCGAATACCGAATATTGCACGCGCACGCCGTAGTCTAGGCACAGTTTGGCAATCCGCCGCAGGCGTGCTTGGCCTTCGGGGTCTGCCAGCGAAATATCGTAAGTAATCAGCATCAGCATGGGCTACCTCATCAAAAACGGCGGATATTCGGCCAAATCACCACGCAAATGCCGCGCCAGCAACATGGCTTGAATATAAGGCAGTAAGCCGATTTCCACTTCTTCCTGCAAATACGGATGAATGATTTTTTCCTGCTTTTTGGCTTGCAGGCTTTGAAACAACAGCTTGCGTGCATCCGCCTTGATATTCACTGCGCCGCTGGCTTCCGTTTCAAAATCCTGTAGGCGGATTTGGCCGCGGTTAATCAGGCTCAGCACCATTCTGTCTACCCACCAAGCGCGGAATTCTTCCAAAATATCTTGTGCCAAACTGTCGCGCCCCGGCCGGTCGGCGTGCAGAAAACCGACTTGCGGATCCAGCCCCACGCTTTGCAGCGCGCCGCTGATGTCCTTGCCCAACACGCTGTACAGAAACGACAGCAGCGCATTGACCGGATCACGCGGCGGGCGGCGGTTGCGGCCGTTAAACACAAAACCGCACTTTTCCGTCAACAAATGCTGAAATACGCCGAAATAGCGCGAAGCCGCATCGCCCTCAATGCCGCGAATCAGCGCCAGATTATCCGCCCGCTGCAATTGGCTCAAACTGAAATTCAAAGCACTAATGGCCGTCTGAACCTCGTCATGTTCGCCATGATTACGCTGCCTGCGCTGCAACACCCGCTTCGACGACTGGATTTTCGCCGCAATGATATTGCGCGCAATCGCCACCGGATGCTGCTCCGACACCTTATACTGCGCCCGCCGCAGCAACACATTGCCACTCTGCCGCCCCTGCAACCGCCCGAGATAATGCCCGTTTTCGGTAAAAAACGCCAGATTGACATTATTTTCCCCGCAAAACCCCAACAAAAATGGCGACACCAACACATTACCGAAACAGAAAATATGCGCAATCGAATGCATCGGCAACTGCAACAGCTTCTGCCGCTCGCCTTCAACGGTTTTTTCAATCACCAAGGTTTCCCGTTCTTTATGCAAGTAAGTGCCTTGGGTGGTGATGTAAAGTGTGTTTTGCAATTTACGCATCACTCTCCTCCCGATATAAAGCGGCGATATAAGCTGCCGACCTATCCCGCTTCAACAAAACAGGCTGGCACAGCTCCAACAACGAACACGCCTTGCAATGCTTGCCATACACAGGCAGTGGGGTTTCGCCGCTTTCCAGCAGCGACCGCACTTTGGCAATCACTGCCAATGTTTCTTGCCTAAGGCTGTCTGAAAACAATATCGGCTCACGGTGGCGGGTTTGCTGATACCACAATGCGCCCTCGTCCACCGTTTTGCCGGTCATTTCTTCCAAACACAAAGCCTGCGCGCAAAGCTGGATTTCGTCCCAATGCTCGGGCTTAGGTTTGCCCCGTTTGTATTCCACCGGTTTCAGACGGCCTGTTGCCAGCTCGTGTTCGACCATATCGAGAATACCGCTCAAACCCAAGGCTTCCGCTGATACATGTACGCTGCGTTCAAAGCGAATGCCTTTGCGGGTTTCCGGCTCGCCCGAATCCACCCGCTCATGCAACGCCCTGCCCTGTGCGGTCAAAAAATTCTCCGCCCATACCTGCTCGTTATGGATCAACGCACATTGACGCGGACAAAACGCGTAGTGTTGCAGGGCGGAGAGGGAGATGGTGCGCATGGTTAGAAGCCGTCAATCTCTTCGGGTTTTAATCCGTCCAAATTGTTCAGCACATAGCTGCCGTCTGCATTCACGCTCAGGCTGCCGTGTACTTTGGCGGATGAATATTGACCGGATTTGCAGTTGTGCTCCCACCAAATCAGCTTCAATACCTGCATACTGCCCTCGGGGCGGGCGGAAGAGGCATCGCCTTCAAACAATTTGCTCAGCACGGCTTTGATTTTTTCGGCATCGTCATCGCTGAAACCGGTGCGCTCCGCCAATTGCGGCGACATGGCGCCATAGGCAACATAAATGCCTTTGTCGATACGGTGTTTCATGCCCATGGTGTCGGAGCTTTTCTTCACATCACTATCCCCATCACCATTAACACTTTTGGTAATTTGTGTACTTGTAATGATAATAGGCTCAATACTAAATGCAGAATGAACGGTAACAGGGCCACGTACTGCAATAGAAACACCACTTTCATCTTTTCCGCTAAAAGCAAATACTTGGCCAAAACTGCGTACGTCCAGCCATTTTTTGCAAGCTTGCTTTGCTATTTCGTCTTTTTTAACTTCTGCTCCTTTTTTGGATTTTTTCTCTTCTTGGGCTTCATCCGTTACCTCTGGCAGTTGTTTTAAGAAAGTATCATAACGATTTTTCAAACTCACCATTCCGTCATCTTTTCGCTCATTTGCTTGCACAAAAATAGCATCGCCGCTATCTTGCAAACGGTCGCGGATTTTGCGTTTCAGACAGACATCGGTCATTTCCCCCTTGCCTGAAACATCTACACGGGGGCGGTTTCCGTTTAAGGGGTCGCCATTGGGATTGGCATTTTGTACGCCGATAATCAGGGCGAAGTCGATTTTTTTAGTTAAGCTCATTGGTTTTTCCTTTGAATGTTGGTTATTTATTCACTTGCTTCGATTTTCTTTTGCTTAGTGGCTTGACGCTCGGCAATTTGACGATTTATCTCCATCAATTGGCAATGGTAACCCAGCAGAAATTCACCGCTTAATTTCCCATCATTTTTATATTCCTCTGTATCAAACAAATCCATAACCTCTCCAATGGATTGTTTATAAAAATCTTTTCCACGACTGGTTAAATAATTTTTATATGGAACCAGAGATTTTTCAAGATTCAGCCATGTGCTGTATGGCTGATGGGCAAACTGCTGAAAATAACGTTCTGCATTGGTTGCCCTCGTAGGTGCTTTCTTACCATTTTGCAAATACAAGGCGTACCATTCCAATTTTTCGGCTTGAGCAATCAATCTACCGTATAAATAATCGCGTGAATGGTTTTCTTTATCTAAAGCCATAGAGTAGTTTCTCCGTTGTGATGAATTGTGATAACGAGCCCAATAGCCCCTGTGTAAGGCACAGGCTACGCCGATATTGCGTTGCCAATGCTCTTTTTGCTCCTTTTCTCCGTCTTTGTTTTGATACCTTGTGAAAGGATTGCAGGCTGTCTGAAAACTTTGTTGTACCAAATCTTTGGGTATCGGCACACTTCTTCCACCAGCAATGACAGGCAACAAGCGGGCGTAAAGTTGCTTTTTCAATTTATCGCTAAGGTTTCTGCCATATACTGCTTGAGCAATGTTTTTTGGTGATGGCGGAATAATCTCCAAAATCATTTTTTTCTTTTTGCCATCTTGTGTTTCATATAAATAGCGTTGATACCAAGAGAAATCATCTACCCAAGCATCCAGATTGGCAAAATAGTTTTCAGGCAAAAACTCCTGATAATAGGTTAATGCCATACGCCCCGGCGTGGCCGAATCCAACATCAATAAAGAAATCTGCTCATGTTCATTTAATTGTGCTTTCAAGCCGTGCAGTTTCTTTTTAATCAGTTCGGCGGCTGTCTGACCAATATTGGCTGACCAATCTTTTGGGTTGCTGCTTTCAGACGGCCTGTTTTCATCGCTCGTCTCTACAATCGCCAAATCATCATCAGCATCAAGATGGTCGTAATTATCTTGCAAGGGGGAAGGTACGGTTTCACCGTTGATTGCCCAAGCAACGGTGACCTGTTCGCCATTCTTGATTCCTTGGCGACTGATTAGCCATTTCAAAATATTAAATGCTTTTTGAGATACGTCATTCCCTAAGACTACAGCTTGCTTATCTGTTAAAAAACGCCCAAGAAAAGTTAAGCCATCTGTATCATTAGCTGAAACCAGCTTAGCATTACCTATAATTTTAGGGTAAGCCTCTGAAGGATAATCTTGCTCACCTGTGATGTAGCATAAATCTTTTTGCTTAACGCTTTCTTTTTCGCTTTTACTTTCTTGATGCTCAATCCATGCAGTTTGAATACTTTTTTTGCTCCATAGATCTGAATGGAGGTCATTTTCCATTTCCACAGCCCATACAATTGTTAAATCAAATGGGTCATCTTTTTCTGACATAAGAATATTATTCTCAAAAGAGAAAGTTTTTTTCTCAAGCAAATCTTCAATGAGAGAGCCTTTTTGCACATATTGCAAAACAATCTCAATCTCTTTTAAATCAGTTTCTTGCACCCAATCCGATAACTGATTTTCATAAAATGAAAAACCATTCTGATATTTCCCCTTTTCTGAATTTATAAATTGTTGCTTATTTTCATCTGAATCGGACAAAAATCTTGCCCATTTTGCGCCTCCCTTTGCTCCAGCTTTTTGCATAGCCAATTTTGACAAATATTCAAGGGTTAAATATTTCTCTGCTGTTTTTGCAAGATATTGCAAGCTGTCATGCAAGGCATATGCAGCAATCGTTGAACCAGAGCGCTTTGATGACTTTTCAGTTACTTGGATAGGAACTTGCTTCTTGCTCTCAAAACGTTCGGCATGAACCAATTCCGCCTTGTCATTCAATACCACTTTCAAATGAACCGCTTTGGGCATATGAAAAGGTAAAGCCAAGTCCTCATCTTCCAGCCCTTTAGCTTGTACATATTCATACGTCCGATAAAGTTTCTGTATCCAACTCATA
Organism: Testudinibacter crocodili; assembly: GCF_006228025.1. Taxonomy (NCBI): domain Bacteria; kingdom Pseudomonadati; phylum Pseudomonadota; class Gammaproteobacteria; order Pasteurellales; family Pasteurellaceae; genus Testudinibacter; species Testudinibacter crocodili. The sequence goes on along the minus strand of NZ_VDHF01000061.1, from coordinate 17,029 downwards.
ACCCAAGCTCCTTCGCTTCCTCTTCCACCGCCTTAAGGTTTTCGCCGCGGCCAAAGGATTTTTCAGGCAGCATTTGGCGGATAAAACGGGTTTTCAGACGGTCTGCATCATCGACAGACGGAAATTCAATTACGCCGTTTTGCATACTCGCCCGCCAAAAACGGCTGACCAATTCATTATTTCCGGTTTCCTCGGGATAGCCGAAGCTGTGGAACATCAAGCCGAAATCCAAATTCGGCACTTCATCGTAAAAGCCTTTGCCTTCGCCAAATTCGCACGGCTCAACATAGCCTTGGCAATCGCGCGTGCCCAAAAATATATCCTGTCTGCCGCCACGCGCCAGCATCCGTTCGGCAATGGCGAGGTGTTTGGCGGGAATGCGGTCTTCAACCAAATTCGGCTGGTGCAGATTCCATTCAAAATGGGCTTCCACCTGATATTCGACATCTTGCAAAAAAGTATAAATCGCCAAGGTATTGCCGCCGTCCCAATTGAGCGGTTTGGTCGATTTGCTCTGCGTTTGAATCGCTTTCATTACCCGGATGCGGTCGATATGCCAGATCAATGTCGGCTTCCAGTAAATACTGCGGACGATGCCTTTTATCGCTTCATAAGTCGGCACTTGATAGCTGAATTTTTCGCCGCCGATTTTGGTCACCGGATCAGTAAACAAGGCCTGCCGCCCCCATACGCAAAAACTGATTTTATTTTTCATAATTCTCCTAAGCGTTTAAAAAATCCATCGGTGCGACTTCATCAACCGCCAAGCCGTATTCTTGGCTGTAATAGGGTTCTTTCAAATAGTAAATACCCGTATCCGCGATTGGCCGTATCGCCTCTTCTTTGAGCAATTTGTCCCAAACATGGGGAAACACATTTACACTAAAGCGCTGCGCCTGCGCCAATAAGCGGTAAAACTGTTTAGGGTCGTACTCGCCGCACAATTGGGCAATCAATTCTTTACCATCGCCATAAGGCACAATCACCGCACGCGTAGGCGCATCAATCGCTTGGAATGCCCGCCCCGCACTTTTGAACGACTGCATCAGCAAAGGGTATTGTTTGTTTTGTTTGCGTTTATCGTTTTTGGCGGCATACACATTGTGGCGGTTATTACTCAACCAATCCAACAGGCTGCCTGAAGTGCTGTTTGCAACGTGATACGTCATCTCGCCGCTGCGTTGGTAAAAGTAATATTCAAAATAGCGCTCCATCGCACTGGGTTGCAAAATATCCTGTCCTGCGAAATCACGGAACACCCGCGCTGCCTGCTGTTGACCCACATCAATATCAGGCAGTAGCTTGGCCAGATTATCCGGTTCTTGCAGGTTCAGCACCCACACCTTGCCCTTGCCCTCTTTTTCACCGTGCCGGTTGCAACGCCCGGCGGCTTGGGCAATACTGTCCAATCCACCCAAGGCGCGAATCACATAAGCCATCGAAATATCGACACCGGCTTCGATTAATTGGGTGCTGACACAGAGTACCGGCAACTTTGCTTGCAGCCGCTGTTTCATTCGAGCAAACAAATCCTTGCGGTGCGTGGCACATTGATTGGTACTCAGATGAAACAAGACTTCAGACGGCACATCATGTTGCTGGCAATATTGATAAAGCTGCTGCGCCCATTTTTTGGTGTTGACAATAAACAAGCAGCTTGAGGCCGTCTGAAACTGTTCCAATAAAAATTCGCCCGCTTCATCCACCGGCCAACCGCCTACTTTTTCATTGAAGCAGACTTCCACCCGCGACAAATCATCAAACAACCGGGCGATATCTGCGTTTTTGCCCATGATTTCCGCATTGTCCGCCAACTTTAACAAACCGTTTGCGCATACTTTGTTTTGGTCGTCTTGCGGAAATTTTTCCAAGCCGGATTCGTCCAATAAAGGTTGAGTGGCTGTGCACAACACTGCACTGCTGTTACCGAATTGGGTGAGCCAGTTGAGCGTATTGCAAAACAGATGCACGCATTTCACCGGCAAAGTCTGGATTTCGTCAAAAATCAATACGCTATTGGTCATCGGATGAATGTGCCGCGCACCTCGCGTACCGCCGCCGAACCAAGCATCCAAAAATTGCACCATGGTGGTGAAGACTATCGGTTTATCCCAATTCTCTGATAGTAGTTTGTTTTGCCAACTTTGCTTTTCCGGATCAAGGTTGGAATGGTGCTCCAGCACCCATTCCTCGCCCAGTATCTCGCGAACCGCATGGGCATTTTGATCAATGATTGAAGTATAGGGAATGATGTAAATGATGCGGTCTAAATCATGCTGCTTGGCATGATGCAAGGCATAACGCAAACTGGCGAGCGTTTTGCCGCCGCCTGTGGGTACGGTGAGGGTATAAATGCCTTGTGGGTCGCTTGCCCTATCCAGACAAACTTTAGAAATTCGTTGGCGGATTTCATCAATCGGATAACGAGCCTCAAACGCCGCCAGTTTGCTTTCCAGCTTGTCGATGGCCTGCTGCCAATCCGGTTTTTCTGATAATCGACGTAGTGATTTGTGGTGTTCATATTCAAAATCGGCGCTGTTAATGCGGTCGGCATCAATCAGGCAGCTGAATAAAAAACGGGTAAAACAGCCCAGGTAAAACTCTGTGACTGTATGGCTTTGATTTTCAGATTTCAAAATGGCTTTTAGCGGAGCGAGCATTTGCTGCAACAAGGCTTTATCCGCCAATTTATTTGCTTGTTGCGCCACCGCCAAATCGGCATTTTGCTCGCATTCGCTCAAATGGGTTAAAGCATCATCCTTGTCAAACCGCTTTTGCCAAACCACATTGCCTTCGTCATCCAAACAATCAATCAAGCCCGCGCCATGATGCGAAGCAATGCACAGCCCCAATACCTGCCCGCACAATTCCCCTTGCCCTTGCGCACCGAATTTTCTCAACGCACGATAAACCCATTGCGCTCCTGCTGTGGAATGATCCACCTTGCTGCCGTTCGGCGTGCTTTCTTCATCATCCAAATCGGGATTATGCAAACCCGTTGCGTCATGAATGTATTTTTGAAACTTCAGCGAGTATTTACCGAAGTCATGCATCAACCCCAGCAACTCACCCGCTAAATCCAAATTCAGTTTGGCCGCCAGCATCTTAGCGATTGCAGCGGTTTCAAACAGATGGGTAGCAACTGATTGTTTGGCACCATCGGCTTGACGCACATGGGCGATATATTGAGTATTCAATTATAATCCTCCTGGATAAGCCATCTCGCTTTCAGACGGTCTAATTAACCAGCTCCCTTGCCCAAAAGCAAAGGGCGGTAATAATTGGATCACCACAACATAAAGCAGCATGGGGGTTATAAGTTTTACTGTCGCAAATAACATGGGTCACGAAACAACGTAGCAAGCACCATTAATACTAATTTATTCAAATGTTTTACAATAAACAACACCTTCCCTCATCACTTCGCAAACAACAACAGCAAAACGGCTAGCACCTGTGGTGAGATGATGCGCATAAACATCACCAGTGGGTAGACGGTAGCATAGGAAAGGGCGGCGGCACCGCTGTTTTCTTTGATGCCGTTGGCGAATGCCAATGCCGGTGGGTCGGTCATGGAGCCGGCAAGCAGGCCGCTTAAGGTGAGGTAGTTCATTTTGCCGTAGATGCGGGCGATAACCCCAGTAACCATCAACGGAACGAAGGTGATAATGGCGCCATACATCATCCACTCCATGCCGCTACCGCTTAACAGGGTGTCGAGGAAGTGCGCACCGGCTTTTAAGCCGACTACCGATAAAAAGAGGACTATCCCGATTTCACGCAATGCTAGATTGGCACTCGGTGGCATAAACCAGTAGAGTTTGCCTATGCTGCCGATTCGAGCAAGAATAAGCGCAACGACTAACGGGCCACCCGCTAAGCCCAATTTTAAGGCAACTGGGAAACCCGGCAAGGCGATTGGAATCGAGCCAACTAGCACGCCCAACAGAATCCCGATAAATACTGGTAGCATTTGCACTTGCTGTAATTTTTGCTGCGCATTACCGATCACTGCGGTTACGGATTCGATAGCGTCAAGGCGTCCGACCAAGTTCAACACGTCCCCAAATTGCAAACTGGTATTGCTGGTTGGCACTAATTCAATCCCGGCACGGTTTAAGCGTGAAATCACCACTTCATATTTCTGTTTTATCTTCAGATCACGAATTTTTTTACCCAGCGCCTGTTCGTTAGTAACCACCACCCGCACTGAGCGTAATTCGGTGCCACGAGTGGAAAGCGACTCTTTTACAATTTCACCCACCACCAACTGCACTCGATGCAAATCCGGCATATCTCCGACCAAATGCATAATATCGCCCAATTCCACTTGCGTATCCGCATGCGGCACAATCAATTCATCACCGCGTTTTAAACGAGAACACAACACGTTTTTGGCTTCGAATCCCGGAATATCACGAATTTTTAAACCACTGATATTCGGATTGCTCAGTTTCACATTCAAGCTGCTCAGGCTCTCTTTGTCATGCCCCGACTCTTTTTCAAATTGCTGATGTTCCTCGTCAATTTTAATCTTGAAGAACAGACGAATCAGCCAAATTGCCAATAAGATGCCGCAGATCCCGAACGGATAAGCAATCGCATACGCCATCCCCATAGTTTCGGTGATGTTGGTCATGCCCAGCTCTGCCAAAATTTGCTGCCCAGCCCCTAAAGACGGGGTGTTGGTCACGGCCCCAGAGAAAATCCCCAGAATAATCGGCAATTCAACGCCAAATAGCAGGTGCAGCACAATCACCAGCAGCGCACCCAATAGCACAATCATCAACGCAAACAGATTCAGCTTCAGCCCCGACTGCCGCAACGAGGCAAAGAAACCCGGCCCAACTTGAATCCCGATGGTATACACAAACAGGATCAAGCCGAATTCCTGAATAAAATGCAACGTGTGAGATTCCAACGTCAACCCATATTTATAGGTGAAATGTCCGACTAAAATTCCGCCGAACAGCACCCCGCCGATACCGATTCCAATACCTCTGATCTTTAAATGCCCCAACCATAATCCGATCACGGCAACCAAAGCCAGTAGGCTAATCGTGATAGCAATATCACTCATAACATCTCCTATAGATTATTTAGAAAAATTAACTGGTGCTATTATACTCGTGTTGTCTCGCTAAAAGTTTGTTATAGTGCAAACTTTTAAAACAAACTCAATATTTTTTACAGAAAAATTTTAGCTTTTTGTTAAACTTTTTCGCTATTTGAGAATCAAATGCTTACTATATGTTAAATCTGGATTTTTATGAATTTACGACAAGAACTTTTTGACTCGGCGCTCTGGTTAACACAGGCTTTTTTTGGCAGCTTTTTGTTTTTAATCATGCTAGCTGTTTTTTTGATCAAATTCAGCCGTTGGGGCAAGCAATTTTGGCAATTGGCGGCAGATTATATTGATCCTAAAAATAATCTAAAAGCCATTATTCTCTTTATGATCATTGTGCTGCTGTCATTAATGGCAGTGCGCTTGAGTGTATTGTTTTCAAATTGGTACAATACGATGTACACCGCACTGCAAGAAATGAATGTAAATACGTTCTGGAGTTCAATTGTATTGTTTACTGTGTTAGCAAGCATTCATATTGTACTCAGTTTAACCAATTTTTATTTATCACAACGCTTTATTATTCAATGGCGAGTTAAATTAAATCAGCGATTTATTGATCGATGGACAGCAAACCGCACTTATTATAAAACCCAATACAGCTACAATCAGCTCGATAACCCCGATCAACGGATTCAACAAGATATTCAATCTTTCGTCAGCAGCACACTCAGTTTTTCCACCGGATTAATCAGTGCAATTACCTCAATTGTGGCATTCACCTTGATTTTATGGAAACTATCGGGGTCACTTTCCATCTTTAACATCGAGATTCCGCACGGTATGGTGTTTATCTCATTTAGCTACGTATTAATCGCCTCACTGTTCGCTTTTAAAATCGGGCGTCCATTGATTAGCTTAAATTTTTTGAGTGAAAAACTGAATGCAAACTACCGTTATTCACTGATTCGAATCAAGGAATATGCCGAAAGTATTGCATTTTATAAGGGCGAGAAAACTGAGCGCTCTATTTTGCTGAACCAGTTTGATCGGGTGATTGCCAACGTCTGGCAGATTGTGTATCGAACCCTGAAATTCTCTGGTTTCAACTTTGTCGTCAGCCAAACCTCGGTAATTTTTCCGTTTCTGATTCAAGCCGGACGCTTTTTTAGCCAACAAATTTCGTTAGGCGATTTAATGCAAACCGCCAATGTGTTCGGTCAATTGGACAGCGCACTCTCCTTTTTCCGCAATTCGTATGATAATTTCGCCGCATATAAAGCCACGTTGGATCGTCTAACTGGCTTCAACAGCGCCATGCGCAGCGCTGAGCAATTGCCAATGCCGACGATTCACGAACATTCCGATCGATTACAAGTTACTGATTTAACCGTAAAAACGCCGTCACACGCTCCGTTAATTAAACAGTTAAATCTTGATTTAGCATCCAATAGCCGTTTGCTGATTCAAGGCGCTTCCGGTGTCGGCAAAACCACGTTGTTACGAACCTTTGCCGGGTTATGGGCATATGCCGACGGCGAAATCGCGACACCAAGCAATGCGCTATTTCTGTCGCAAAAACCGTATCTACCACAAGGTAGCTTGTTGGATGCCTTATACTACCCAAATCCTGCGCCGCAGAAAGCCGATTATCAACATGAGGAAGCGGTGTTACAGAAAGTCGCATTAGCACATTTAAGCGAAAAACTGACCCGCCATGAGGAGTGGACCCAAATTCTGTCGTTGGGCGAGCAGCAACGCATTGCGTTTGCCCGAGTATTATTGAACAAACCACAAATCATCTTTTTAGATGAAGCCAGCGCCAGTATGGACGAAGGCTTGGAAGACGCGATGTACCGTCTGCTGCTGCAAGAACTGCCAAACAGCACCGTGATCAGCGTCGGCCACCGCTCCACCTTAAAACGTTTCCATACCAGTCTGTTATATATTGAACAAGACGGTAGCTGGCGCTTGGAAAACGCATAAAAGCCACAAAGTGCGGTTTGAACTTGGTTTATACCGCACTTTCTTTTTTTCATTCATTTAAAATTTAACTATCGAGTTTCGCCGATGGCGACTTACTTTTTTTCTTGTACAAAAAAAGTAAGCAAAAAAATACACCCCAGTTGTAGTGCTGATCTTCGCCTTTGCTAATTTCTACGGTCAATTTGTAAACTTGCCTGCTACGCAGGCTTCGGACACGACAAATTGACCTTGAAATCTTCACGCAAACGCTCAGGCACTACAGATGGGGAATTGAAAACCAACCGCACCGCACTTTGATTTTTCTATTTATAATTAAGTCGTTATATCTTGGGCGCATTCAATGCGCCCCTACATTTAGGGCAATACTTCCGTCACAATTAAAATCTTGTATTCTGCGTCGTGTTTTTCGGATTCCCTTGTGAACTGCCTGAGCGGGTGTGAAATTTGTAGGGAAATTTTTTTGTTTGAGCGAAGCGAGTTTGCCCGCGTAGCGGGCGCATTAAAAATTTTCCGTTAAGCAAATTCACACTAAGCGAAGATCAGCAGTTCATTAGGGTGTGCTTTCTTTTGCCTACTTTTCTTTGCACAAGCAAAGAAAAGTATGGTCGTCGCGAGGCGAAATAGCGATAGTGATTAAAAAAGTCGCCATCGGCGAAACCCGATAGTTAAATTTTAAACGAAAAGTGTAAATCAAACCAAACCGCACTTTTCCCCTTGAAATCCCCCCAACCGCTCCCATATCTAATCCTAACCAAATTTTGTTTAACTAAAGAAAAACAGGAAATAACAATGAGCACTAATCAAGAAACTCGTGGTTTTCAATCTGAAGTCAAACAGTTACTGCAACTGATGATTCACTCCCTCTATTCCAATAAAGAAATCTTCCTGCGCGAGCTGATTTCCAACGCCTCCGATGCAGCGGATAAATTGCGCTTCAAAGCCCTGTCCGCTCCCGAATTATACGAAGGCGACGGCGATCTGAAAGTGCGGGTCAGCGCCGACAAAGACAAAGGCACCTTGACCATCAGCGATAACGGTATCGGTATGAACCGTGAACAAATTATCGATCACCTAGGCACCATTGCCAAATCCGGCACCAAAGAATTTCTTAACAGCTTGGGCGGCGATCAAGCCAAAGACAGCAAACTGATCGGACAATTCGGCGTTGGCTTCTACTCTGCGTTTATCGTTGCCGACAAAGTCAGCGTGAAAAGCCGTGCCGCCGGGGAAAGTGCGATTCAGAGCGTGTTGTGGCAGTCTGCCGGCGAAGGCGAATATGACGTTGCCGACATCGAAAAAGCCGAACGTGGCACCGAAATCACTTTGCATTTGCGTGAAGATGAAAAAGAGTTTCTCGACGACTGGCGTTTGCGTCAAATCATCAGTAAATATTCTGATCATATTGATCTACCGGTAGAACTACTGGTCAAAGAGTTCGATGACGAAGGCAAAGAAACCGGCGTTAAATGGGAAAAAATCAACAAAGCACAAGCATTGTGGACCCGCAACAAAGCCGAGATCAGCGATGAAGAGTATCAAGAATTTTATAAGCATCTCAGCCACGATTTCAGCGATCCGCTGCTGTGGGCGCACAATCGAGTCGAAGGCAAACAAGAGTACACCAGCCTGCTGTATCTGCCGACCAAAGCCCCTTGGGATCTATTCAACCGCGAACACAAACACGGCTTGAAACTGTATGTGCAACGGGTATTTATTATGGACGATGCGGAACAATTTATGCCGAACTACCTGCGTTTCGTCAAGGGTTTGATCGATTCCAACGATCTGCCGCTGAACGTGTCGCGTGAACTGTTGCAAGACAACAAAGTCACTGCGGCACTGCGCAAAGCGCTGACCAAACGTGCCTTGGGCATGATTGAAAAATTGGCAAAAGATGAAGATAAACAAAAATACCAAAACTTCTGGCAAGAGTTCGGCTTGGTGTTGAAAGAGGGCTTAGCGGAAGATCACGCCAATCAGCAAGAAGTGGCTAAACTGCTGCGGTTTGCTTCCACTCACAACGACAGCAGCGAGCAAAACGTCTCATTGCAAGACTACGTTGCACGCATGAAAGAGGGGCAGAAGGCGATTTACTACATTACCGCCGACAGCTACATCGCCGCCAAAAACAGCCCGCACTTGGAACTGTTTAATAAAAAAGGCATCGAAGTTTTGCTGCTGTCCGACCGGATTGACGAGTGGGCATTGGGCTATTTCAACGAATTTGACGGCAAACCGCTGCAATCGGTGACGAAGTCCGATTTGGATCTGGGCGATCTGGCGGATAAAGCGCAAGAAGAAGCACAAAAAGAGCAGGATAAAAACTTCGGTTCATTTATCGAGCGGGTGAAAAGCTATCTGGGCGAGCGGGTAAAAGAGGTGCGCTTGACTCACCGCCTGAGCGATACACCGGCGATTGTCTCCACCGATAACGATCAGATGACCACGCAAATGGCGAAATTGTTCGCTGCTGCCGGACAACCGGTACCGGAAGTGAAATATACGTTTGAGTTGAATCCGGAACATCCGCTGGTCAAGAAAACGGCGGATACTGCCGATGAGAATGCCTTTGGCGAATGGGTCGAGCTGCTGTTCGACCAAGCGATGCTGTCCGAACGTGGTGCCTTGGAGAACCCAACAGCGTTTATCAAACGTATCAATAAACTGCTGGCGTAATCTCTTTAAGCCTTAAAGCACAAAGTGCGGTCAAGTCTGATGATTTGACCGCACTTTTTAGTATATGCGCTTGAGCGTCTTAAAAAGAGTCTTAAAAATAGGTATAACGCACCAGATGGAAAAATACCGGTGCGGCAAACAGCACTGAATCAATGCGATCCATAATGCCACCGTGGCCGGAAATCATCGTGCCCCAATCTTTGGCGCCCATGCTGCGTTTGACGGCTGACAGCGACAAACCGCCAAGAAAGCCGCAAATCACTATCACTAACGAAAACAGCGCAGCATAGCCGATACTGAACGGCGTGATCCACCAAAGTGCGGTACCGATCGCCACCGCAATCGCACCGCCACCGAACAAGCCTTCAACCGTTTTACTCGGACTGACATTCGGTGCCAATTTATGTTTGCCGAACAATTTACCGACCACATATTGAAATACATCGCTCAACTGCACCACGATCAACAGATACATCAACAGCAGCAAACCTTGTCCTTGAAACTCTAAGTTCTGCAACAATAACAGTGCCGGCGCATAACTCAAACAGTAAATGGTCAACATCATACCCCACTGGATCTTGGTGGTGCGCTCAAAAAAAGCCTGCGTATCGCCGGATAACGCCTGAATCGCTGGCAGAATCAAAAAGCCATACACCGGCAAGCACATTACAAACAGTCCGTACCACTCAATGCCGATCAGCCAATATTGCAGTGGAATGGCGACATAAAAACAAAACACCAACGCCCAATAATCGGCACGACGGGTTGGGGTTAGGGTGATAAATTCGCGCAGGGCGAAAAACGAGAGCAAACCGTATAACACCAACGTTGCTACTTTACCAAAAATAAAACACAGCACTAAAATCGCCACCATGCCCCACCAGGCATTAATCCGATGGTTCAGGTTATCGATCACATCACCGCTTTTTCTATACGCCAGCCAACGTCCGATGACGGTTGCAATCAGCAATAATGTCAACATCCCGCTCAGCACCCACCAAAATTTGCTCGGAATGCTGTTTATGGCTTCACTTAAAAAATTCAACATCGGCAGCTCCTATTTTGCTGATTGCGACAAAGGTTGTGACAAGGCGATCACCGCTTGCCTAGCTTGATGTAAGAACTCGGCTTTATCCCATTGCGCATCAACCTGTAACGGCTCGCCAAAAGTGACCGAGCAGGTAAACGGCAGCGGTAAAAATGCACCTTTCGGCAAACTGCGGCCCGTGTTATCCAGATAAATCGGCACCAGCTCCACTTGCGGATAACGCTGTCGCAAGTGATACAATCCTGATTTAAACGCTGCCGGCTCGCTTTCGGCAGAGCGAGTGCCTTCCGGGAAAATAATTAATGAATCTCCTTGCTCAAGTGCGGCATATAGCGGCTGCAACGGATCATCGCTGTTGCCTTCGCGATCGATCATCACCACATTCAGTGCTTTTTTGGCGATTAAGCCACGCAATCCGCCTCTATCCCAATAATCTTTTGCCGCAACCGGTCGGATTTTCTGGCGAAATTCCGCATTAAAAGACGACCAAATCGCCAATGTATCCAAATGGCTGGTATGATTGGCAAAATAGATCCGCTGTTGCCCACTCGGCAAGTTATTGCGCCAATGGGGATAAGCACCGATCAACAGTTTGGTTAGCGTAGCAAGTAAGGAGGCAATCATGTTGACCTCGCTTGCATTTCCAATTCACGGGAAATCGCACGTGTCCGCAAAATACAGGTCAGTAATGTACCAACAATCAACAACACCAGCGCCAACCATAACGCATATTGACTGTGCCATAGCTGCCATTCCAGCGCCCCGATTAAACACGCCGCCGTCAGCAACGCCATGCGGTGCGGTTTTGCCATGGGACCACTGAAACGTTGTTCCAATCCTAGCGAACCACCAAGCAGACGGATATAAGCACTCAGCGCCGCTAATAAGGCACCCAACCAACCTAACCATGGCTGCCCGACAGCTACACCGAACGCCAAGATCAACACCGAATCCGCTATACGATCCGGAATTTCATTATACAGCACACCATTGGCCGTTTTTTTGCCGCATTCTACTGCTACCATGCCGTCTAATAAGTTACAGAGTAAGCGCAATTGGATCAAAAGTGCGGTCAGAATCAACCCGACAGCATTGGGCAAAAATGCCAACAATAACCCGCCGAGTAAGGCAAATGCGATACTGAGCAGAGAGATTTGATTCGGGGTTGGTATGCCGCGCTGCGCTAAGTTTTTGGCTAACGCCTGCGCCCAACGACTACTGCGCGTTGCCAGCGGACGGCGATTTTTCTGATTTGCTGTCATATTTTGTCCTTATTGACTTGATAAATGAACTGTTTTGTCAAGTTAGCAGAATTTATGTCATTTTGCCAGACCAAAATTTGCGGTGCGTGTTCGTCTGCTTGTGATAAAAAATAAGCGAGATAAAATGGCAATTCGTCGGTAAAAAACAGCTTGCCTTGCGGTGCGTAAGCACATTCAATTTGTAATGTGTCGGGGCGATGAATAACTGAGCGTAGTTTGACAATGCCGACCCCTTGCGATTTCAACACGGCTTCACGCAGACACCAAGTGCGGTAAAATGCGGCTTCTAAGTGCGGTTGTGCCGCAAACCAGTCCTGTTCTTGTTGCGAAGCATAAAACCGTAATAACCCGTTAAAATTGCGTGTTTTTTGTGGGCTTTCAATATCAATCGCCACCGCCACCGCACTTTCACTTTTTTCCGCAATTGAAATCACCACCGCCACCCAATCTGCCGAATGGCTGATGTTAAAATCAATTTGCGGCGTATCGGCAAAATAGGGACGACCACTTGGGGTGCGTTGAATCTGTTCGAGCAAACTCAACGGCTGCTGAAAGTGTTCCAGCAATTTAGCCAGCAAAAAATGCGCCAAAATACCGCACTTTCGCCGCTGCTGCCGACGGGCATTATTGCTATTAGCAGCGTGCAATAAACTCTTCGGCAGATAGCACTGTAATTCAACCTGTGTTGGCATTTGCGCCAGATTGCCCCAAATTACTGCAGTTTGCATAACGTCTCCGTTCACTTGATCTCAAAATAGGTTTTGATTAGACTATCGGTTAGTCCGCAAAATAACAATGATTATTCGAAAAATGAACGTTGCAAACAACCATGTCCACTCTCCCACCGCCAGTTGGCGCGATTTAATCAAACTCACTTTGCCGATTGCGATGGGATATTACGCTGCCGGAGTTGCCTACGGTATTTTGGGCGTTGGCGCCGGCTTGCCGGTTTGGTTAGTTGTGCTGTTGAGCGTTGTGGTTTATTCCGGTGCAGCGCAGTATGCCGCCATCCCACTGTTTGCCGGCGCCGCCGGTTTTTTACCACTGGTACTCGGCACTTTATTAATCAGCCTGCGTCAACTGTTTTATACTTTGGCACTGCACCCCGATTTACCAAAAAAAGGCTGGCAACGTTGGTATAGCACGGCTTCGATCACCGATGAAAGCTATGCATTAGCCACCACCCAAGAACAACATCAGCGCCAGAATAATATAATTAAAATCAATTTCTTATGTCAATTTTACTGGGTTTCCGCCTCGCTGATCGGCGCCTTATTGGGTGCTGAACTTGCCAATGCCATACCGCACTTGGCGTTTGCCCTACCCTGTCTGTTCATTATTTTAGCATACGAACAATATCGCCAGAACCGTCATATTTTTCCATTGCTGCTCGCATTATTTGCCTTTATAGCATGCAAATTGTTAGCACCCGGTTGGGTGATGCTAGCTGCGATTTTATGCTGTATTTTAGTGATTTTAGTGCGCTACAACTTACAGCTCGGTGAAAAACTGCCTAAGGAAAAAATCGGATGAATACCATCACAATTCTACTGACTGTTGCCGCCATGGCATCGGTGATGTTGCTGTGCCGAGCACTGCCACTGTTTTTGCCACAGCGTTGGCTACAACTCGGCTGGTTGCAAAGTCTGAATCAAAGCTTACCGTTGTGTATTATGCTGATTTTGCTGTTCAGCAGCCTGAATATCCCAACTTCCTTATCCAGTGGCTTTACGACTTTGCTGTATGAGATCGCTGCGTTAGCTGTCGTGCTTGCCAGTTATATTTGGCTGCGTAACACTTTATTGAGCGTGGTACTCGGCGTGGTGAGTGTCAATTTACTGTATTTATTAGGCTAATCCTTAGCCCTTGACCAAGACGGTAAAAATCAGGCATTATACAAATACAATAAATAGAAGGATTGGTGTATGATAAAAAAATTGAAAGACATGACACCTGAATATCAAGCGGCGCTTAAGGAACGAGTTGCTCAAGGTCAGGCAGATATAAAGGCCGGCAGGGTTCATTCGCCGCAAGAAGTGCATGCAGGTATTAAGCAAACCTTAGCCAAACTGGTAGAAAAACATGCAAAACAGGTTGCCTAAGATTGAATATTCTACTGTAGCAACTAAAAATATCTATGAAATTACCGAGTGGATTTACGAATTTACCATGAGCGTAGTATCCGCAGACAACGTTGTCAACGAAATAACCAAAACAATCGATTTACTTGCTTATGCTCCTTTTAATGGGAGTAAAAGGGATAATTGAAGGAACGCGGGAAGTTTATCCTAACGGTTATCGTGTCGTATATGAAGTCACGGATAATTCAATATATATCATTACGATAATGCATCATTCTAAAATCTATCCTTAATCTGATATCAAGTCACACCATAACAAAAAAACCACAACCTGATTAATCAAGCTGTGGCTTTTGTCTTCTATAGCTAAAATCACATATTATCGACAATATCCTGTGCGAATTCGGAACATTTGCGCAACGTTGCACCGTCCATCAAACGCTCGAAATCGTAGGTGACGGTTTTGTTGGAAATGGCTTTTTCCATACCGGATACCACTAAATCTGCCGCTTCCAGCCAGCCCAAGTGGCGTAACATCATTTCACCGCTCAGAATTAAAGAGCCTGGATTGACTTTGTCTTGTCCGGCATATTTCGGTGCAGTGCCGTGCGTGGCTTCGAAAATCGCACATTCATCACCGATGTTAGCGCCTGGAGCGATGCCGATGCCGCCCACTTGTGCCGCCAAAGCGTCGGAAATATAGTCACCGTTGAGGTTCATCGTGGCGATTACGTCATACTCTTTCGGACGCAGCAGAATTTGCTGCAAAAATGCATCGGCAATCACATCATTAACGGTGATTGTTTTACCGCTCTTTGGATTTTTAAACTGCATCCATGGACCACCATCCAGCAATTCTGCACCGAACTCCTGTTGCGCCACCTCATAGCCCCAGCTTTTGAATGCGCCTTCGGTAAATTTCATAATGTTGCCTTTATGCACCAGCGTCACCACCTCACGATCGTTGTCGATCGCATACTGGATCGCAGCACGCACCAAACGTTGCGTACCGGCTTTTGACGTCGGTTTGATACCAATACCGCACTCTTCAGTGAAACGGATTTTAGTCACGCCCATCTGTTTGGTTAGGTAATCAATCACTTTTTCCGCTTCCGGCGTGCCTGCCTGCCATTCAACACCGGCATAAATATCTTCGGAATTTTCACGGAAAATCACCATGTCGGTATATTCCGGGTGTTTTAACGGGCTTGGTGTGCCTTCATAATAACGCACCGGGCGCAAACAGATATATAGATCCAGCAATTGACGCAACGCCACGTTAAGTGAACGAATACCGCCACCGATCGGGGTAGTCAGCGGACCTTTAATGGCGACGCGGTATTCTTTAATCAAATCTAATGTTTCCTGTGGTAACCATTCGTTTTCGCCATACACTTTAGTGGATTTTTCACCGGTATAAACTTCCATCCATTCGATTTTGCGTTTACCGCCATAAGCTTTTTCTACTGCTGCGTCCAACACCAAACGCATCGCTGGTGTAACATCAACGCCAATGCCGTCCCCTTCGATAAACGGAATAATCGGATTATCCGGCACATTCAAGCGCCCTTGGCTATCCAGAGTGATTTTCGTTCCTTGTGTAGGGACCACAACTTTGCTTTGCATATTGACTCCTTTCCGTGATTTACTTGGTGAAATAGTTTGGTGAAATAATTTTTAAAAAGATACTGTATCTTCAACCCAGCGCATAGTATAGTTTTTCTTAAATTATTTCTTTTATTCACATCACATTTTAACAATTTTTTTAATATTTTTTTAACATTATGGCTAAATCTGACACGCCTGACCGCACTTTCACTCGCCGCACTGTGCGAGCAACACAAAAATTGGCTGTTGCCCCGAGAAAACCGACGGCTGCCGTATCACTTGCCGAAACAACAGTCGTTTTATTCAATAAACCGTTTGATGTGCTGACTCAATTCAGCGCAGATCAGCTACGAACGACCTTGAAAGATTATATTCCCATTCGCTCAGTTTATCCGGCTGGACGTTTAGATCGCGACAGTGAAGGACTGCTGTTATTGACCAACAACGGTAAATTACAACATCGCTTAACCGATCCGAAATTTAAACTGGCAAAGACTTATTGGGTGCAGGTGGAGAATATTCCCGATGAAACCGCACTTTTAGCTTTGCGACAAGGGGTGATGTTAAACGACGGTAAAACGTTACCTGCTAAAGTGTGCTTAATTCCCGAACCGACAGGATTATGGGCACGCATTCCACCGATTCGGCAACGGAAAAGCATTCCGACCTGCTGGCTGGAGCTGCAAATCCACGAAGGCCGTAATCGCCAAGTCAGACGCATGACTGCGCATATTGGCTGCCCAACTCTGCGCCTGATTCGAGCAGAAACTGCTGGGTTTGATTTAGATGGCTTAAGCAGCGGTCAATACCGCACTTTGTCAGCGGCTGAACGGGCTCAATTATTTCAAAGGCTTCAGTTAGTCGTAAAATAACAAGGATATTATGTATGCACAAACCCAATATCACCCTAGCTTGCGTGGTGCATTGCCAAGACAAATTTTTGTTTGTTGAAGAGTGGGATAACGGCGTTTTGACACTGAACCAACCTGCCGGGCATTTGGAAAAAGACGAAAGCCTGCTCGCCGGAATGCAGCGTGAATTGTGGGAAGAAACCGGCATTGAACATGCCCAAATAGAACGCCTAGTCAAAATTTACCAGTGGTCAGCGCCACGCAGTAAAACCGATTTTTTACGCTTCACTTTTGCTTTAGAACTGGATGACTGTTGTGCTGTCACGCCTCACGACAGCGATATCACCCGTGCGCTATGGCTGACGCTGGCGCAATTTCAAGACTATATCCGTCAACCTGGACAAGGTGCCAGAAGCCCATTGGTACTTGAAGGCATAGTAGACAAAAAG
>NZ_VDHF01000060.1:0-25085 GCF_006228025.1 Testudinibacter crocodili | reverse complement strand
ACAGCATTTACAGCAGCAGTTGGCGGCGTTTGATTTGAGTGCAACGCAATGGATTGAGGCGTTTTGCTCCGAGTTAAGTCAATTTCGCAATAAAGCTAAAATGGTGGTCAGTGGTAGTGTCGAGCGCCCGATTTTAGGCATTGTCAATGATCCGAATGATCCGCAAAGTGCGGTTGATTTATGCGACTGCCCACTTTATCCATCACGTTTTCAGGCGCTGTTTCCGGTATTGAAAGATTTTATCGCCCGAGCCGGACTGGTGCCGTATAACCTACAAAAACGTAAAGGCGAATTGAAATATATTTTGTTGACCGAGAGCCGTTACAGTGAAAAACTGATGTTGCGGTTTGTGTTACGAAGCGAGGATAAACGGGCGCTGATTGAACGTGAATTGGCAGGATTATTGGCACGACTGCCACAATTGGCGGTGGTTTCGTTGAATATTCAGCCGCAGCATGCTGCAATTTTAGAGGGCGAACAGGAAGTTTTTCTGACCAAGCAACAGGTATTGGAAGAGCGGTTTAACGGCATTCCGCTGTTTATTCGCCCACAAGGATTTTTTCAAACGAATCCGCAAGTGGCGAGCGCACTTTATCATCAAGCGCAAGATTGGCTGCACACGCTGCCGATTTCAAATTTTTGGGATCTGTTTTGTGGCGTCGGCGGTTTTGGGTTGCACTGTTTAGCTGCGTTACGTCAAGCGCAGCCGGATCAGATAATCTCATTAACCGGCATTGAAATATCCGCTTCAGCTATTGCCAGCGCACGTTTATCGCTTGAATACTTGGGTTTAAGCCCGGTAGAGCAAAGTGCGGTAAGTTTTCAGTCGCTTGATTCTGCCACCTTTGCTATCGCCGACGAGAGCCGACAAAAACCGCAGTTGGTGATTGTCAACCCACCACGACGTGGTATCGGCAGCGAATTAGCCGCTTTTTTAAATGATTTTGCGCCAGACTATATTTTATATTCCAGCTGTAATGCGGTGAGTATGGGCAAGGATTTGGCACTGTTCAGGGACTACCAAATCAGCAAAGTCCGCTTGTTCGATATGTTCCCGCATACCCGTCATTATGAAGTTTTGGTGTTGTTACAACACAAAGCATCGGCCTCTACTTTGCCAATTTCCGCATAGTCGACCGCACTTTGCATAAGATGATTTAAGGTGCTACAGCATTATCAATAACCACGGTGACGTTAGCGGATCGAGTATAAGGATCGGCTTTTACGGTGTCGATTCTCTTCGTTTCAAGAACAATTTTTTGCGCTGGCACCGCTTTCATATTTTCTTCTGGTAATATGCATTGTAACGCAAAATCTCGGATATAGCCCTGATTGACTTGTTTGGTGTAGGTTTCGACGTTTTGCTGTGACAAGCTCATTGGGCTAGATAACATAAGCAGGGTTATCAACCCGATTAGGAATGTATTTTTTACTATTTGATGATTATTCAATTTATATTCTCCACCAGGAATATTTTCAGCAAGATATTGCAGAGTTTGAATTTTGAGATACTGATTTAGGCGTCTGGTAATCAGTACTAAAAGTGTAAAGTGCGGTCTGCTGAATAAAATAGAGAAGATAAAAAAACGAAAACGCTTGCCTACACCAAACAGATTGGGCTTGCTTGCTGGTAGGGATCGTTTGCTCTTGATTCACGATAGTCCGTATTACGCTCTGATTAAATTATTTTTGCATTAAAACATTTTTTTACATAAATTGCAATAATTGTGCTGCTTTAAGGTTTTTTGAGATTTTCTAGTGGGTTTTATAGTGGGATAAACTGGTGAGATAGTAGTAATGTAAAGAGGAAAGAGGCTATTAAGTTTAATAGCCTGTATCAACAGCCCCTAATAACGCTGCTGTTTTTCTTTGACGTATTCGATACCGCGATCCAGATAGGCAATATTTTCTTGTTGCAACAGATAGCGTTTTGCCGGCAAGCCACCACCAAAGCCGGTGAGGGCACTGTTTTTTGCCAGTATACGGTGGCACGGAATGATGATGCTGATCGGATTGCGTCCGACTGCACCGCCTACGGCACGCACTGCTTTCGGATTGCCGATTTGTTGTGCCAGTTCGCCGTAGCTGCTGAATTGTCCATAAGGAATTGCCAATAACGCTTGCCAAACCTGTTGCTGAAACGGTGTGCCTTGTGGCGCAAGTGGAATGTCAGAAAAGTGCTCTTTTTCGCCGTTGAAATAGCGGTCTAGCGCAATCTTAGTGGCAAGCAGCACCGGCTGAGTGTCGGATTGTTGCCAAGTAGCTTGAATTTGGTGTTGTTCTTTTTCAAATTCGATACCAATTAGGGCATTATTTTTCACCAATAATAATAGCTTACCAATAGGGGAAGGATGAAAACAGTAATAAATGGTGTTGGCGTTTGTCATATTAACCTCAAAAAAATGGCACAGTCTGTGTTTTACAGATTGTGCCATTATTTACTGCTTTATTGCGGATTAAAAGCGATAATTTAACGTTAAACCATAAATATCTGCTTTGGATTTGGAATTAAAGGTGGCTTTAACCCCTTTATCATTTTCGGTAAAGGTGTTGTCACTGGCAATTAAGTGAGCATAGCCGACATCCACCGACAGATCCGGTGTGAAGCGGTAGGTTGCGCCTAAACTTAGCCAAGTGCGGTCAGCATCCGGAATAGAAATGGAGTGGTAGCCTTTTTGCACCGGACTTTCGTCATGGGCGATACCGGTACGCAGTGTGAATTGTTCGCTGAAATCATAGCTGACACCCAATGCAATCCGCGAAGCGTCTTTAAAGTTTTCATTTTTGTGGAATAACTGTGATCCGTCATTGCCTTGTGCGTTCAACTCTTTGAAACGGCTCCACAGGGTTTGCTTGTAGCTGTAGGACACGGCGAGTTTGTCGGTTAAACGGTGCAAACCGGCAATTTCCCAATAAGCCGGCAGATTTAGGGTTAACGAACCGGGAATTACTGCACCGGCAGTTCCGCCCATGGCAAGTGGCAATTGACTAGAGAAGTCGCCTTTAAACTTAATATCCACATGAGAGTGGTAGGCAAGCCCGATACGGTTACGCTCATTGAATTCATACACCACACCGGCATTCCAACCATAGCCCCATTCTTTACCTTCCAAACGGGCAGCCACGGTGGATTCGGATAACCCTAGTGAGCGGGTTGCCGGAGATAAATTAGCGAGTGTGCCGCGAACCCCTAAGTGGCGTTCAACCAATGCATCGGCATACACGGCATTTAAGCCCAAACCGAGACTCCAGTTTTGGTTCAAACGGTAAGCTCCGCTCAGATTGAAATTGACAGTGGTTAAATCGGTTTTTCCGGCGAGAATACCAGCAGAGTAGCCGGAGTCAAATTCAGTTGCCAAACCATAATTAACATTGACACCACCGCCAACCGCAAATTTTTCATTGATTGGGTGCACATAATACAAATTTGGAATCAAGCCGCCTTTGGCAATTTTATTGTGAGACGCATCATCTTTTACTCCGGCGGCGGCATAAGCACTCATCGGGATACCGTTAACCGAATCAATTTTTCCGTTCAAATTGACGTCAGGTTTGATATAAATACCGCCGACCGAGATTTCAGGGCGTTTGAATTGAGTCATTAATGCCGGATTGACGGCGACTACGGAGGCGTTTTCTGCAATCGCAGCATCACCGGCATATGCACGTCCTAAGCCCGAGGTAGAGACTTCGACCAGTTGGAAAGCGGCTGCTGAGGCATAGCCTGCACATAGGGTGATGCTGGTGGCGAGTAACGTTTGAGTCAATTTGTTTAGTTTAAACATATAGTGAGGTTCCATTTAATCAATAAAAGAAAATCAATAGGGCTGAAAAATGCAATGGATTCTAATCAATCCTAATCGTTAGCGCAAATATTTTTGTTTATTTATGTGATATTAACGCATATTTACTATTGTATTGACTGAGTTAGCGTATCAACGTCAGTTGTTATACATTTTTTATAGTACTGTTTTGTGATAAGATATCGGCTGTTTGAGGCAATTTTGACTATTTGGAGAACATCATGACAGAGCAAAAATGTAAAGCAGAAGAGAGTAAAGTATGTTGTTGCGTCGATGTCGGTACGATTATCGACAATGAAGATTGTGGGGTACAATTTGAGCAGGTGTATGCGACTGAGCAGCAAGCCGAAGAAGCACTGCAATATTTGACCGAGAAAGCGCGTCAAGCAGAAAGCGACCCAGCGACAATCAAAAGTGCGGTCACGAAAGTTGACAATGGTTATTTGCTGAAGGCGGATTTTGAATTCAGTTGCCAAGCG
Organism: Testudinibacter crocodili; assembly: GCF_006228025.1. Taxonomy (NCBI): domain Bacteria; kingdom Pseudomonadati; phylum Pseudomonadota; class Gammaproteobacteria; order Pasteurellales; family Pasteurellaceae; genus Testudinibacter; species Testudinibacter crocodili. The sequence continues at coordinate 20,803 of NZ_VDHF01000060.1, read as the reverse complement.
GAAAGTATGATTTTCCAACTTTCAACTCGCTAAGTGCTTAGGGGCTGTTTTAATAACGCCGATATTTTGTCGGCGTTATTGTTATCAATATTATCTGCCTCAATACCGCACTTTGATACCTTGCTTTAATAGCGCCTAGACGGTTTAACGTCTGATTATTCAAAAATGGCTGAATCCGGTTCCCAAGCGGAAGCGTCTAAGGCGTGTCCAAAGTGACTTTCGATCAGACGGCGGGTGAAGTCGTCTGCCGGATTACTCAATACTTCGCGGGTGTTACCGTATTCCACCATATGCCCGGCTTTCATCACCAGAATATTATCCGAAATGTGTTTGATAATCCCCACATGCTGCCCCAGATAGATATAGGAAATCCCTAACTGTTTTTGTAAGTTAAGCAGCAAATTAATCAGTTGAGTTTTCACCGAAGCATCCATTGACGACAGCGCATTATCCAACACCAGAATTTCCGGTTCCAGAATTACCGCTCTTGCCAGTGCGACCCGCTGTTTTTGGCTTTGTGACAGGGTGTAGATCGGGATATTGGCGTGGTCAGGCGAGATGCCGACCAAGCGCAAGGTCTGATAAATTTTTTGGTTGCGCTGTTCTTCGTCCCATGGGGTGCTCAAGCGCAGTGGCGTATCCAACACTTGCCCAATGTTCAAGTGCGGTATCAGGCTGTTGTCCGGGTCTTGAAACACCATGCGAATATGGCGACAGCGTGACTGGTAATCGCCAAACTTCAACTCTCGACCTTTAAACAAAATTCGTCCTTTGGTTGGTTTGGTGACGCCACTGATCATCTTTGCCAACGTAGATTTGCCGGAGCCGTTAGCCCCGACAATCGCCAGTGTCGTGCCTTTTTCCAGGCTGAATGAAATATCGCAGACGGCAGCAAAAGAGCCACTATGCCAGAAGGCATTATGATCCCGGAAGGATTTGCTGAGATCTTCCACCTGCAATAAATAGCGGTCGGAATTGATTTGTGGTTTTTCCATTATGCATGTTCACTTGTTTCGGTAATGGTCAACGGAGTAAAGGCGTTATTGTGCTGGATATTTTCATGTTCACGGATATTCAGCGGAAAATAACAGGCAAATTCGTGCTGCTTAATTTTTTTGAGTGGCGGTTTTTGAATGCATTTTTTTTGTGCAAACGGGCAGCGTGGACCAAGCCGGCAGCCGACCGGCAGGTTATTCAGCAACGGCACACTGCCGCGTAAAGTGTTCAAATGGCTTTTTAATGCCAAAGGTTGGCTGAAATCCGGAATGGAGTTGAGCAATGACACGGTGTAAGGGTGGTGCGGTTTTTCTAAGATAGCTTGTCTGCTGCCGCTTTCGACCGTTTGTCCACAATAGACAATCGTAAAGCAATCGCACCATTCACTGACGGTTTTCAGCTCATTGCTGGTTAACAAAATGGTGGTATTCAGGTTTTGATTCATACTTGAAAGCAGTTTGAAAACCTGCAACTGGGTAGTGGCTTCTAAGGCGTGAGTCGGTTCGTCTGCGACCAATAGGCGTGGCTGGTTGATGACTGCCATGGCAACCATCACTTTTTGGGCTTCGCCTTCGGTGATTTCAAACGGGTAACTGCGCATAATATCTTGGTGATCTTTAATACCGATTCGATGCAACAGCTCGACGACTTTACGATTTTTCCAACCGAACCAACGCCACCATTTCCAACCTGATCCCTTGTAAGAAAATGAAGGAATCGCATTGCGCAACTGTTTGCCGATTTTACGGCTGGGATCCAAACAAGAGAGTGGATCCTGAAAAACCATCGCAATTTCTTTGCCGATCAGTTTGCGTCTTTTCTTCGGGTTCAATTTTAGTAATTCGATATCATTAAAGCGAAAGCGATCAGCGGTAATTGTCCAAGAAGGTTTGGCGGAGTTGCAGATAATTTTGGCAACCAAACTTTTACCGGAGCCGGATTCGCCGATCAAACCGCAAATGTCGCCCTCGTTAACCGTCAGGTTAAGGTTGTCGATCATTTTTACTTTACCTTGTGGGGTATTGACTTCAACGGTTAAATTACGGATATCCAGTAATGCCATAATTGATCCTTATTAAATCGGCTTCTATTTTACACTGATTTCTATGTTTTTCACTGTTGTTTTTCACTGTTGTTTCATGCTTATGTTTTATGGTAGTAGCGCTCAATCGCTTTTGCCAAGCCGTCGCTGAATAACAGTGAGGTAATAATCACAAATATCAAGGCAAAACCCGGCAGAACCGAAAGCCAAGGTGCCACATAAATCAGATCGATAGATTCACGAATCAGAGCGCCCCACTCCGGCAGCGGCGGCTGTGCGCCGAGAGCGATAAAACTCAGGGCGCTGATGTCTAACATCGCTAGGGTAAAAATGCGGCTGGTGAGACGAATAAAAACCGGCAGCAGATTCGGCAGCATCACTTTGCTAATCAGATAGCCTTTGGAAGCACCGTCCAAGCGCAGCATAATCACATACTCTTTATTGATTTCGCTTTGTAATGCCAGATAGACCTGATGGATAAAATAGGGCAGTGAAGCCAGCAAAATTGCCAAAATGGCATTCAGCAGGCTGGGTTGGCGCAAGGTGGCGATGATGATCGCCAGCAACAAAATCGGAATTGACAGGAAGGCATCCAGAAAATGCCCCAAAATATTCGATTTAATCCCTTGTCCGGTACCGGCGATCACGCCTAATACTCCACCGATTAATAGCGTGAGCAGCGCCACGATTAAGCTGCTGCCAAAGGTATAGCGCAGCCCGACGATGATTCGACTGAGCAGATCGCGCCCAAGATCATCGGTGCCAAGGAAGAAGCTGATTTTGCCTTCGCTGTTCCACGACGGCGGTAACAGTTCTTGCCCAACAAACTGCATATTGATGTCATGTGGCGCAATTAGCGGTGCAAATAACATCAGCAACAATAACGCTAACAGCAGATAGCCGCACATCAGCGCGACTTTATTACGACGAAAAAGTTGCCAAATCTCTGCCACAGGCGAAGTGAAGCGAAACTCATCAGGCTCTTTATCTAACATACCAACCTTTACGATTAAACGGATCTGAGATAAACATTAAAAAACCGCTGAACATATTAATCAGGATAATGAATAAACCGATAATCATCATGCCGGCGGAGATGGCATTGTAATCTTGTTGTTCCACCGCATTGATCAGCCATTGTCCGATGCCCGGCCAGCTAAAAATATTTTCGATCAGCATACACATTGCCAACAGCATGGTAAAAGTGCGGGTCAATTGAGGAATCAGCGGCGGTAACGTATTTCTGAGCAAGATAATGCGTGCAATTTTCACTTTTGACCAACCACGGGTTTCTGCCACTTTGACATAGTTTTCGCTGAGCACTTTTTCGGCACGGTTTTGGGTCAATTGAATAATTTCCATCAGTGGCGCAATCGTCAACACCAACACCGGCAATGCCAAGTGCTGAAACACGTTTTGAATAATTTTCAATTGGTAAGGGTGTTCACCGAACCAGACATCGATACTCGCAAAGCCGGTGATGGTTTTGATTTGATACAGCGGGTAGTACTGCCCGATGGCGGAAATTTCCCATTGATAGCTGGCGGCAAAATATAATGCGATAGGCGCAATCCAAAATATCGGCAACGAGATCCCGAACGCCGAGCCGAAACGGATACTTTTGCCCAGCCAGTGCTTAGCATTGAATGCCCCCCAAAAGCCGAGCGGCAGTCCGAGCAACATCGCCAGAAACAGTGCAAAGATACACAATTCGATCGTCGCAGGAAAAACTGCCAAAATTTGATCCAATAAAGGTTGCCCGTCCAAATAGCTGATGCCAAGATCGCCGGAAAACAGGTGTTGCATATAGTTGAGATAGCCGGAGTAAAAGTGCGGTTTGGCAAGAATCGCATTCAGCGGGTCACGCATTAAAATGTGATAGCTGATCAGCGACAGAATAAACAGCGTGATCAAAGTCAGCAAGGTACGACGAAGAAAATGTAATAGCATCGTTTATTTCTCCTGCCGCAGTTCCAGCTCGGCAAAACGCAGCGTGCCGAGTGGTGACATATTCATATTTTGTACCCGATTATGATAAACCATCAGGCGTTTGACATTGGCAATCGGCAGCAATGGTACTTGATTGAGTGCATATTGCTGTGCAATATCATAGTCCAAAGCGCGTGAAATTTGCATTGGTGTTGCCAGTGCACGATCTAACACCTGGTCAAACGGTTGATGACACCAGTTGGCAATGTTGGTGTGGGCATTATTGGTATGACAGCTCAAAATCGGGCGTAAAAAACCGTCTGGGTCAAGACTGCCAGCCAGCCAGCCACCGAGAATGATGTGGTAGTCGTCTTGCCCCGACAGCAGCAAGTGCTCTAGTTCGTTGCGTTGTAAATATTTCATGTTGACCTGAACCCCGGCTTGCGCTAAATCAAAGCGGATCATCTCTGCCATTTTCACCGGATTAGGGTTATACACCTGATTGTCGGTCAACACCCAAAAATTTAAGGTTAAGGCTTTGTCTTGTAAAAACTGTTTGGCACTTTGCGGCTGATAATCATAGGCGAAAGCACGCATGTTGAATTGTGATGCCCACGAGCTTTTCGGAATGATGGTATTGGCGACTTTAGCCGTATCAAAATAGATTTGTTTAACAATCCGCTCACGATTAATCGCTTGCGCCAACGCAATGCGCAATGCGGTATTTTGAGTCAACGGCTGATTCATATTAAACGCTAAAAAAGCCAGATTCATGCCGTCCACTGAGATCGAGTCAAAGCGCTGTTTGTCCGAGAGCAAGTTTTCTACCTGACTGGCTTCAGGAAATGCCATGATATCGCATTCTTGATTCAACATTTTTTCTAATCGACCGGAGCGGCTGCTCGACAGATCGACCACGACGGTTTTAATACCGCTCTTTTTGCCCCAATAATTATCGTTGCGCTGCAATCTGACATATTGGTTACGAAAATAGTCGCTGACTTGATAAGCCCCGGTGCCGACCGGTTGGGTATCCAGCTGAGCAATATTGTCATCGGCACTCAGCTGCAAGGCATATTCTTGCGACAGAATCACCGCATATTGACTAGCGAGATGATCTAAAATTGAGGAGTCTGGTGCATTCAATTCAATTTTCACCTGATAGGGCGAAACTGCGCTGACGTTGGCAATTTTGCCGTTGAAATCAATGCTGTCAAAATATGGATAGCGGTTTTGGCGTGCCAGATCGTAATAGATTTGATATTGCGGATTATGTTGTTGCCGGCTCTGTTCTTGTTCCAGAGTCGGATAGGAATACAGCCGCCCTAATACCCGGTTCAGGGAAAACACCACATCATCGGCATTCAGGTCACGGCTGGGCGTAAACCAAGTTGTTTGATGAAATTTCACCCCTTTTCTCAGGTTGATCCACAAGGTTTTTTGATCGCTTGAGAAGCGATAGCTGGTTGCTAAGGCTGGAATGATTTTTTTGCTTTTATCACTTTTTATATCGAAAAGCTTGTTATAAATCTGTTCCGTCACCACATTCATACTCGTGCCGACATCAACTGTTTGCGGATTAAACGAGAAGCCTGTAGAGTGAGCGCAGTAGATCAAACCATTATTCAACAGTTCATCAGGAATACGCGGCGCAGCCGACAGGTTGTGACTGAGCAAACCGAAAGCTGCTAAGTTGAGGAATAAGCTGAAAAAACCGAACCGCACTTTTTTATATAAAGACATGTCTTAATACTGGCTTAATAAAATAGAGTTAAATTGTAATTTATCTTGTCGGAGAATGCTATTTTCTTTATGCCGATTTGATTGTCAGGCATAATTTAATATTGTAACGGATTGTAAAAGGAGAATATTTATGTTTTGGACAATTGTGATGTTATCAATTTCTGCATTTATTTTCTGCCTGTTGGTGTTGCCGTTTTGGCTGTATATGCACTACAAAAGCAAACAGCAAATCGGCGTAGGGTTGACTATGGAAGATAAAGCTAAGATCCAACAGTTGAACGAACAGGCGAAAGCGTTGCGTCATCGGGTTGAACAATTGGAAGCGCTGCTGGACTATCGGCAGCCGGACTGGCGCAAGTCGCAGTAGGGTCGAGAGGAGAACATTATGATTTATCGTTATCCACAACAAGGTATCATCTCCGGCGTGTGTGTCGGTCTGGCGAAAGCCAGCGGCTTGGAAACGTGGGTGGTGCGGCTGATTGCGGTGTTGCTGTTTCTGTTTGGCGGCTATTTTGTGATGTTGATTGCTTATGTTGCCGCAGCGCTGGTGTTGGACAAAGTGCCCGACAGCTACTATCAGCAAGATCCGTACCAATCGCTGTTCGATCAAACACCATTAAAAGAGAAAACTTGGCAGGCAGGGGCGAGTGCCAATCAAAAATTGGTTGATTTAGAGACGGAGTTCACGATGTTGACGCGCCGTATCGGACAGTTGGAAAATTACACCCGTTCGAGCGATTTTAAACGCCCAACGCCGTAACTATGACGATAATACAGGTTTAATTTAATGTTTGCTTCAATCCAACATTCGGTAAAACGAGAACTGAACGACTGGGTGAACCGTGGTTTTGACCGCACTTTGCGTCTTGCTGTCACTGGCTTGAGCCAGAGCGGAAAAACGGCGTTTATCACCAGTCTGGTCAACCAACTTTTAACCCTTGATCAGTATGACAACAGCCACTTGCCATTGTTTGCGCCTGCCCGCAACAAACAAATTCTGGCGGTCAAGCGGGTTGATCAAGAAAATTGGAGTATTCCACGCTTTGATTACGAAGCCAATTTGGCGTGCCTGAAACAACAGCCACCCGTTTGGCCGACCTCAACACGTGGCGTGGGCGAAATCCGTTTAGCGATTCGTTTCCGCCGCAGCGACGGCTTGTTGCGCCATCTTAAACAAGAAGGTACGTTGTATCTAGATATTTTTGATTATCCGGGCGAATGGCTACTCGATTTGCCGTTATTGGAAACCTCGTTTAAACAGTGGTCACAAAGTTTGCAAAAACTGGATTTCGGTGTGCGACAACAGTTGGCGCAAAACTGGCTGAAGCAAGTGGCAGCACTGGATTTAAGCGCCAAAGCCGATGAAGAAGTTTTGGCACGGTTGGCGAAAAGTTATACTGATTATCTGTTCGAATGTAAAGCACAGGGGCTGCAATTCATTCAACCAGGGCATTTTGTGCTACCGGGAGAATATCAAGGTGCGCCGGCACTGCAATTCTTTCCGCTTACCCAATTGTCGCCGCAGCAATGGCAGCAGTTAGAACAACACGGCGGTCAGGACAGCTATTTTGCGCTGCTGCAAAAGCGTTACGAGTATTACCGTGAAAAAATCGTCAAACGCTTTTATCAAAAATACTTCAGCAAATTTGATCGCCAAATTATTTTGGCGGATTGTCTGACACCGTTGAATTATAGCCAGCAGGCTTTTAATGAAACCAAGGAGAGCCTGCGGCAACTATTCGGCAATTTTCACTACGGCAACCGCACTTTGCTGCATCGCTTGTTTGCGCCGCAGATTGATAAGCTGCTGTTTGTTGCCAGCAAAGCCGATCATGTCACTGTCGATCAACTGCCGAACTTAATCAGTTTGATGCGGCAATTGGTGCAAGAGGGCGGACAGCACGTCAATTTTGCCGGTGTAAAAAATGATTACACCGCGATTGCTGCAATCCGTGCAACCAAGCCGGTGTCGGTGAAAGATAACGGACAGATGGTGAAGGCGCTGCAAGGGGTTCGCAGTAAAGATAACCAAACGGTGACGCTATTTCCGGGCAGTGTGCCGTCACGTTTGCCAAACGCTGATTTTTGGCAGCAAAATCGCTTTGAATTTGACCAATTCGAGCCGTTGCCACTGGAATCCGAACGAATACCGCACTTGAGAATGGATACAGTGTTGCAATTTTTGCTGGCGGATAAACTGGATTAATTAGGGGTTGTTGATATGACCAAAAAATATTTTGAACCGTTAATTGAAGACGGACAAATACAGTCTGAGCAACTGAATTTGCAACAGAAGAAAGAGTTTGCCACCGATGAGATTTTTGACGACGTCGAGAGTGAGAACAACCTGAGTGGACTGGGTAGTGAAACCGGCTTTGAACAACAAATTCAACGCAACTTAGCGCCGCAGCCACGTTGGTGGAAAACCGCCCTGATGGCAACCGCCGGGCTGTTTTTAATTGCAGTAGTGGCACAATCGGTGCAGTGGCTGTTGGACAGTTGGCAGCAGAATCAATGGATTCATTTCGCATTTGCTATCGTCATGTTTTCGGTGGTGATCTTAGGTGTGGTTGCGCTGGGGAATGAATTTAGACGTTTGTTTAAATTAAAACGCTTACTACGTTTGCAGCAGCAGAGTAGAGCGCTGTATCAACAAAGTGCGGTTGGCGCAGCACAGCAAAGCGGAGAACAGGCGCAACGGCTTTGTTTACAGATTGCCGAGAACATGCAGCTGACTAAAGATGATCTGCGTTTGCAACAATGGCAGAAACAGCTCAGTGAGGTACACACAGCCGAAGAGGTAGGCTATCTGTTCAGCCAAAATGTGCTGAGTGATCGGGATCGCCAAGCACGCAGTTTGGTCAGTAAAGGGGCGGCGGAAGCTGCAATTGTGGTCGGTATCAGCCCGTTGGCGGTGGTTGATCTGTTTTTTGTAGCGTGGCGTAATTTGGCGTTAATCAATAAAATTGCTGCGCTGTATGGTATTGAACTAGGCTATTTCAGTCGTATCCGACTATTGCGCATGGTGTTGCTGAATATGGCATTTGCCGGCGCTACTGAATTGGTGCATGACATCGGTATGGATTGGCTGTCAAAAGATCTGATGGCAAAACTCTCCGCCCGTGCGGCACAAGGACTGGGTGTCGGCTTGTTGACGGCTCGTTTGGGGATTAAAACCATGGAGTTTTGTCGCCCACTGGCATTTCAAGCCGATGAAAAACCTCGCTTGAGTATAATTCATCAAGAGCTGTTGACAAGTTTGAAATCAACGTTGAGCGCCAGCATGTTCAGCAGTGATAAAACAAAAACGGAAATGCGCTGAACCCGAGCAGTGATTTGAACCAACGTCTGACCGCACTTTTAAACTGAAAGTGCGGTCGGGCTGATTTTGTTATGCCAGCGCGTTAATTCGCTCGAACCCTGCCTGTAAATCAGCTATCAAATCGTCACAATCTTCTAAGCCGATATGCACCCGAATTAAGGTTCCTTCCAGTTTGCGGCTGATATTCGGGCGAATTTTAGCAATCTCTTCCGGTTGGTTGTGCAAAATCAGCGATTCGAAGCCACCCCATGAATATGCCATGGTAAACAACTGAAAATGATTAAAAAAAGCCTCCAATTGCGGTTGATTCAGTTTTTGTTTTAATTCAAACGAAAACAAGCCGCTGCTGCCACTGAAATCTCGTTTAAAAAATGAATGACCGGGGCAGCTCGGCAGTGCCGGGTGAAAAACAGTCCGTACTTCTTGCCGTTGTGCCAACCATTCGGCAATTTTCAGGCTGCTTTCATGGTGCTGTTTTAGACGGATTCCCAATGTGCGTAGCCCACGAGCAGCGACATATGCAGTGTCGGCATCAACCATTTGCCCCATCAGATAAGCATTTTCACGCAATTGATCCCAACATCGGGCATTGGCAACCGCGGTGCCGATCATCGCATCGGAATGTCCGACCAGATATTTGGTGCCGGCTTGGATCGAAATATCAATATCCTGCTGTAATGCTTTGAACAATAGACCGCCACTCCAGGTGTTATCAATGATAATCACGATTTCAGGATTGATCGTGCGTGCAGCACTGACGATACTTGGAATATCCGGCACTTCCATCGTCAGTGAGCTTGGTGATTCCAAGAACAGTACTCGGGTATTTGGGCGTATCAAGGCGGCAATTTCAGCACCGATCAGCGGATCATAGTAGCTAGTTTCGACCTTGAAACGGCTCAGCACATGATTGCAAAAATCTTGTGTCGGTTCATAAACTGCTCCACTCATCAGTAGATGATCACCGCTTTTTACAAACGCTAAAATGGTGTTGGTCACTGCCGCCGCACCACAAGGGAAGAGGTAGCAACCGGCACCTCCCTCTAAATCACACATTGCGTCTTGCAATGCAAAATGGGTCAAGGTGCCGCGCCGTCCATAAAACAGGCTGCCGTTAGCGCGCCGGATCGTCGCCTGTTTTTTATCGTTTAGCGTGTCAAAAATGAGGGATGAAGCCCGTTGAATCACGGGATTAACCGCTTGTTGTGTATAGCGGGATTGACGGCCACTGTGTACCAATCGTGTTGCGGTTTTAAAATGTGTATCGGAGTCAGCCATAAAAATCCTTGTATATTGGATCATAAAGTGCGGTTATTCGTATCTGGTGATAAATAAGATAATCGTTATGACAGGGTGAATCAACCGTTTAAGCAAGTTTTGTATCAGATAGCTTTAACCAATGACAAAAATAGTGTGATATAGATCACGACTTTTAACTTTTATTTGTTTATACTAGATAAAGTCTAATAGCTTGGCTTAAAAGTATCACTTTTTTAGAAAAGCGTGGCTAAATAGGATATAAACTCATATTTGATATAATTTATTAAGGAGAAATTATGGTTTTAGTAACCCGTCAAGCCCCTGATTTTACTGCCTCAGCTGTCTTAGGAAGCGGTGAAATTGTCGATAATTTTAACTTTAAACGCCATATTTCCGGCAAACCAACTGTGGTATTTTTTTGGCCTTTGGACTTCACCTTTGTTTGTCCATCAGAATTGATCGCGTTTGATCATCGTTATAAAGAGTTTCAAGCGCGTGGTGTGGAAGTCGTCGGTGTATCGATCGATTCACAATTTACCCACAATGCGTGGCGTAAGACTTCGACAGAAAAAGGCGGAATCGGTGAAGTGCAATATGCGATGGTGGCTGATGTGAAACACGATATTTCCAAAGCTTACGGCATCGAACATCCTGAAGCCGGTGTTGCACTGCGTGCCTCTTTCTTGATTGACAAACATGGTGTGGTTCGCCATCAAGTGGTGAATGATTTGCCACTGGGGCGTAATATCGATGAAATGCTGCGTATGGTCGATGCACTACAATTCCACGAGGAGCACGGTGAAGTTTGCCCAGCGCAGTGGGAAAAAGGCAAAGAAGGCATGAAAGACAACCCTGAAGGCGTTGCCAGCTACCTGAAGAAAAACGCAGATTCACTGTAGTCAGTAGCTTTTATGATAAACCCACTAATTTTATAGATTGATCAGATTAGTGGGTTTTTTGTTATACAAGGATTTAAAGTACTTTTTTTCTGAGCGAAGCTAAAATCGATACAATTAAAATCATGAATACCATGGCCATCGATAGTGCGATTGGCATATGGATCCCAGCCATCACCAGCAGCATTTTTGTTCCGATAAAGATCAAAATCACTGCTAAACCGTATTTGAGATAAACGAAACGATCGGCAATGTCTGCCAACACGAAGTACATCGCTCGCAAGCCAAGAATGGCGAAAATATTCGAGGTCAGCACGATAAACGGATCGGTGGTGACGGCAAACACCGCCGGAATGCTGTCTACGGCAAACACGACGTCGCTTAATTCCACCATAATCAACACCAACACCAGTGGCGTGAATAGGCGTTTACCGTTCTCAATAGTAAAGAATTTCTCGCCGTTGAAATGTTGGCTTAGTGGCAGGCGGCGGCGTAACCAGTTGAGCAAAGCATTTTTCGCCAGATCTTCACCGTTTTCCTCTTCTTTTGACGTGAAGATTTTAAACCCACTATAGATTAAGAAAGCGCCGAAAATATATAAAATCCATTCATATTCACGAATTAAAATGGCACCAATGCCAATCATCACCGTACGCATGATAATGGCACCGAGCACTCCGTATAGCAACACTTTGTGCTGATATTGTGGAGGCACTTTGAAATAGCTGAAAATCATTAAGAATACAAACAGATTATCTACCGATAAGGATTTTTCCAACACATAGCCGGTTAAAAATTCCATCACTTTTTCAGCGGCGAACTTGCTGCCGTAAACCGGATTGCCAGCCAGTTCGAAGTATAACCAGAGTGCAAATAGGCAGGAAATCGTCACCCAAACTACGCTCCACCACATGGCTTCTTTGACGCTGACCTTGTGTACACCGCTCTTTTTCAAACTCAGCAAGTCAATCGCCAACATAATGACGACCACAATAGAAAATATCCCATAAAACATCGGGCTGCCGATGTCAGGTAACGCGGGATTCGCCATAAAAATCATACTCCACAAAATAAGGCACGGATCAAAAAGACTGCTTAAAAAAGCAGCCGGTTTATTGACAAAATATTTGATAAGGCAAAGTAGAGGCGGATTGTATATCCGCTCGTTTGCAAAGTGCGGTCTAAGCACTTAATCAATAACAGAGAAATACAAAACGCAGTTTGGGCGGATATACAATCCGCCCCTACTTTTATAATACCACCTGTATGTTAATCTTTGTCAGCAGTCTAGCTGCTTAAAAAAGTAGCCTAGACTGGAATTTATTATCAACGATTTGATTTTTTATACAAGATCTAACTCAAATTTTAATTGAATTACCCGTTTTTCAATGATGCCATATCAATCACAAAACGGTATTTGACATCGCTTTTCAGCATACGTTGATAGGCGGTATTGATGTCTTGCATTTTGATCAACTCAATATCGGAAACAATATTGTGTTTTCCGCAGAAATCCAGCATCTCTTGGGTTTCGGCAATGCCGCCGATCACGGAGCCGGCAACCGATTTTCTGCCCAAAATCATCGGTACTGTGTTCAAGAACGGATCGAGCGGGCCTAAATAGCCGACCAGAACCAACGTGCCGCTGATATTTAAAGTAGCAACATATGGATTAATATCGTGTACATAAGGCACGGTGTCGATGATCAAATCAAATTCACCTTTGACCGCCTGCATTTGTTGCTTGTCAGTGGAGATCACCACATGATCGGCGCCCAAATCCAGTGCATCTTGGCTTTTATTCGGTGAGCGGGAAAACAGCGTAACTTCTGCCCCCAAACCTTTTGCCAACTTAATTGCCATGTGACCCAATCCGCCCAATCCGACCACTGCCACTTTGCTGCCGGAACTGACATGCCAGTGACGCAACGGCGACCAAGTGGTGATGCCGGCACACAATAGCGGTGCGGTAGAGGCTAAATCCAAATGGCTCGGCACTTGCAGTACAAAATGTTCATCAACCACCACTTTTTCTGAATATCCACCGTAAGTACGTTGGTTTGCCAGATGCTTGTCGGGATCATTATAAGTGCCGGTAAAGCCGTTTAAGCAATATTGTTCCAAATCTTGCTGGCAACTGGAGCAGCTGCGGCAAGAATCGATCAGACAACCGACTGCTGCCAAGTCACCGACTTGGAATTTGCTGACATTTTTGCCGACACGAGTTACCCGCCCGACAATCTCATGTCCGGGCACGGCTGGATAAACCGTGCCGCCCCAATCGTTTTTCGCGGTATGCAAATCGGAATGGCAAACGCCACAATATAAAATTTCAATTTCAACGTCTTGTGCCAGTGGCTCACGACGTTCAAAACTGAAAGGAACTAAATCACTTTGGGTATCCAGTGCGGCAAAGCCGCGTACAGTAAAAGTCATATTTTTTTCCTTAAATAAATGAATGAAACATTAACACATCCTAAGCGTAGTATAAGAAATAATCGTCATTTGGAACAGAATAAACGGCATATAGGCTGATGAATTAAATTCATTCACGTTGGATCTTTGAATATGAAGTAGAATATTAGGGCATGTCCTAAAATTAAAGCAAACAAAAACCGCTATTGACGATTTGCCAATAACGGTTTGATGTATAACCGGTTAGTTCAGCGAATGCTGGATTACAAACTTTCAGTGAAAGTACGCGCGATAACGTCGCGTTGTTGTTCTTGTGTCAGTGAATTGAAACGTACTGCATAGCCGGAAACACGGATGGTCAATTGCGGATATTTTTCCGGATTTTCCATGGCGTCTAACAGCATTTCACGGTTCATCACGTTGACGTTCAAGTGCTGGCCGCCTTCGATGGTGGCTTCGTGATGGAAGTAACCGTCCATTAAACCCGCCAAGTTGCGTTTTTGCGCTTCGTAATCTTTACCTAATGCATTTGGTACGATGGAGAAGGTGTAAGAGATCCCGTCTTTGGCGTAGGCAAATGGCAGTTTGGCAACCGATGTCAAGGAAGCGACCGCACCTTTTTGGTCACGACCGTGCATTGGGTTGGCGCCTGGTCCGAATGGTGCACCGGCACGGCGACCGTCTGGGGTGTTACCGGTTTTTTTGCCGTAAACCACGTTAGACGTGATGGTCAATACCGATTGAGTTGGTACTGCGTTGCGGTAGGTTCTCAATTTCTGAATTTTTTTCATGAAACGTTCAACCAAGTCACAAGCGATGTCATCAACACGGCTGTCGTTGTTACCGAATTGCGGATATTCGCCTTCGATTTCAAAGTCAACAGCGATACCGTCTTCGTCACGAATCGGTTTCACTTTGGCGTATTTGATGGCAGATAATGAATCCGCTGCCACAGACAGACCGGCGATGCCGCATGCCATCGTGCGGTAAACATCACGATCATGCAACGCCATTAATGAGGCTTCGTAGCTGTATTTGTCGTGCATGTAGTGAATGATGTTCAGCGAGGTGACATATTGGGTTGCCAACCAGTCCATAAAGCTGTCTAAACGGGTCATCACATCATCGTAATCCAAGTATTCACTGGTCACTTTATCTGTTTTCGGACCGACTTGCATTTTCAGTTTTTCATCGATACCTCCGTTGATCGCGTATAACATGGTTTTCGCCAAGTTTGCGCGCGCGCCAAAGAATTGCATCTGTTTGCCGACAATCATTGGGCTGACACAGCAGGCGATTGCATAGTCATCACTATTGAAGTCTGGACGCATCAAATCGTCGTTTTCGTACTGTACGGAAGAGGTATCGATTGACACCTTAGCGCAATAGCGTTTGAAACCGTCCGGCAGTTTTTCAGACCACAAAATAGTCATGTTCGGTTCTGGGGATGGTCCCATCGTGTATAGTGTGTTCAAGAAACGGAAGCTGTTTTTGGTCACCAAAGTACGACCGTCTAAGCCCATACCGGCTAAAGATTCAGTTGCCCAAATCGGGTCGCCCGAGAACAGTTGATCGTATTCAGGGGTACGCAGGAAACGCACCATACGTAGTTTCATCACTAAGTGGTCGATTAATTCCTGGGCTTCTTCTTCAGTAATTTTACCGGCTTTCAGATCACGTTCAATGTAGATATCTAAGAAAGAGGAGACACGACCAAAGGACATTGCCGCACCGTTTTGTGATTTTACCGCAGCCAAATAGCCGAAATAAGTCCACTGTACTGCTTCGCGTGCATTGGTTGCCGGACCGGAAATGTCGTAGCCGTAGCTAGCCGCCATTTGTTTGATTTGACCTAAAGCACGGTGTTGTTCCGCGATTTCTTCACGCAATTGGATCGTCATTTCCAAGTCTTCACCTCTTTCTAAGCGAGCTTGTAATGAACCGAATTGTTTGAATTTATCCGCCATTAAGAAATCAATACCGTATAACGCAACACGGCGGTAGTCACCGATAATACGACCACGACCATAGGCATCAGGTAATCCGGTCAACACACCGGATTTACGGCAGCGCAGGATATCTGGAGTATACACATCGAATACACCTTGGTTGTGGGTTTTACGGTATTCGGTGAAGATTTTTTTCACTTGCGGGTCTAATTGGCGTCCGTAAACTTGGCAAGAACCTTCCACCATTTTGATGCCGCCAAAGGGGATAATCGCACGTTTCAATGGCGCATCGGTTTGTAAACCAACGATTTTTTCCAGATCTTGTTGGATATAACCAGCGTCATGGGATGTGATGGTTGAAATGATAGAGGTATCAAAATCATATGGTTCGTGGGTTTTGTTTTCCACTTTGATGCCGTCCATCACTTTTTCCCACAGGGTGTCAGTGGCAGGGGTCGCACCGGCGAGAAACGCTTCGTCGCCTTCGTATGGGGTGTAGTTCAGTTGGATAAAATCACGCACATCAACAGTTTGCTGCCAATTGCCGTCTTTAAAGTCAGCCCATGCTTGTTGTTGAAGTTCAGTTAGTTGTGTCATATCGATACATTCCTTATTTAACAATAAATTAAAATCATTATATCGCCAGAACCGCACTTGCTGCCGATATGCCTAAACAGATGATCAATGGTGTTCACGATTCAAATACCATTGCATTAGGGCGATGCAAACCGCACCACCCACGATATTCCCGAGTGTCACCGGGATTAAATTTTTAACAATAAAATGTGCCATATCCAAATCGGCATACTGCGCCGCATTAATACCAAGGTTTTGCCAAAATTCAGGGCTGCTATAATGTGCTGTTAAAATACCCATTGGGATCATGAACATATTAGCAACGCAGTGTTCAAAGCCGGAGGCGACAAACATTGAAATCGGCAAAATCGCCGCTAAGGTTTTGTCGGTCAGAGTTTTGCCGGCATACGCCATCCATACTGCAATACACACCATAATGTTACAAAAAATACCCAAGCTGAACGCTTCAACCCAAGTGTGATGAATTTTGTGCTGGGCGGTGTTTAAAATCACCAAGCCCCATTGTCCGTTGGCTGCCATGGTTTGCCCGCCGAACCAAACCAACGCCACGATAAACAAGCTGCCGATAAAGTTGCCGCTATACACAGCCGCCCAATTCTTCAACATTTGATAAGTACTGATTTTGTTTTCCACGCGCGCCAAAATCGTCATGGTGGACGAAGTAAATAGCTCGTTGCCGCACACAATCACCATAATAATGCCCAATGAGAACACAATCCCACCGACAAACTTGCTCATGCCCCAAGCCACATCCGCTGCACCAGTCTGGGTAGTTGCATAAAAGACAAAGGCGATTGCAATAAATGCGCCCGCCGGAATCGCCGACATAAAAGACAGAAACTGATTTTTCTGGGCTTTATATGCTCCGGCATTGACGGCAACCGTCGTGATTTGTGCCGGATTCAGCATTGTAGTGGAATTGTTGGCATCTGTACTCATGTCTAAATCTTTATCCTTCAGCTTGAGAATCAATCTAAGCATTAAAACCTAAAAAATTTTTTAAGATTTATTATTTTTTTTTAGCATTATAATTTTTTGTTGATATACAAACAAATCATTTTAAGATGCTGTGTTATGTTATCTCATAAAATGTGATGTAGATCAATTTAGCCTGTTAACACTGGGTTAAGATGTTATTTAACGGTTAAAATATTGTTTTTGAATTTAACTAAAAAACGCTAAACGTATAAATATTGTTGAGTTATAACGTTGGATTATTGATGAGAGAAAAGTTTAGATTTAATAATTCTTCAACGAGATTTTGAATCCAATCGACTAACTCTTCGTGACAATAGATCACATTTTGAGTAAGTGTAAGTTGTAATATAGGATAACTACCTGAATTATCATAAATATAACTGGTATCAGCGAGACGAATAGCGTAGATTCCATTGAAAAAGAAGTGGGTTCTTTAATCGCTTGCTGATATAGTCTGAGGGCTTTTTTGCCAGCTTGGATATCTGCTGCTCTGGGATTGTTAGGGTTGATCTCTTTAGCAATGTGATCTGAATCAATAATTATATTTACGCTATCGTGATTAAATTGGCGTAAAGTAGACTTTCCTGCGCCATTTGTGCCGCAGTAAAAAATAGCTTTAACGTTATTTTTTGGCATGTTTAATAATCTTTTCCGTCCCGTCGGGATAATGATTAACAATATTGCCCTGCTTATCCATATAGCAAACTACTTCATCTTTCATTTTTTCATTCATCCACGCGGTAAAAGTAGCTTTTAAAATGGCTTGTTTTCGTTCGATTTGTCTTAATTTTTCTATATCCATACTTTACTTCCGTATGCGTTGCTCGGCTGCTGTTAGCATACTGCGATTTTTACGCAATAGCAACTTGCCAAAAACCGCTAACTTCATTATTCTTGCTGAAATTTATGTGTTGAAAACAGGGGAAACATGATGGCAGATCAGAAAGTACAAGAGACGATTTTTAGCAAAATTATCCGGCGCGAAATTGCGGCGGATATTGTGTATCAGGACGAGCTGGTCACTGCTTTTCGTGATATTTCGCCACAGGCGCCAACGCATATTTTGATTATCCCGAACAAGCTGATTCCGACGGTTAATGCGGTGTCGGCGGAAGATGAACAGGCGTTGGGACGTTTATTTGTGGTGGCGGCGAAGATTGCAGCGCAGCAGGGTATTGCCGAAGACGGTTATCGCTTGATTGTCAATTGCAATCAGCATGGCGGTCAAGAGGTTTTTCATTTGCATATGCATTTGTTGGGTGGGAAAAGATTAGGGGCTATGTTATCTAACTAAATGTTATCTAACTAAATGCGAGTTAAATCAAAGTGCGGTCTTATTCAATACAAGGATACAAAATGAAACGGTTTTTAAGTTTGTTGGTTTGCAGTATGCTGCTTGTCGCCTGTTCTAGCGCACCACCGCGTTATTTGGCGGATAGCCAGCCGATTGTCAATATTGACTCGGCAGTTGCGGCAGCGACCAAGATCAATGCCGGTAGCCAACAAGTGACACTGACAAACTTGAGCCGACAATTGCTGGCGTTGCAATATCAGATCACTTGGTATGACCAAGACGGCGTGACCCAGCTCAGTAACTGGGCGCAATTGCCGTCATGGACAAAAATAGTGCTGCAAGGTGGACAGGCAGAACATATTCCGTTGCAAAAGCCGACCCAAACCAGCACCAATTATCGTATTTATGTTAAAGGCGTACAATAATCGTTATGTTACTAGCGAATATTTTACAAGCCGAATTTTGGCAGGGCGAAGTGGTGGGCTGCGAAGCGTTAGGCGGCTTAAGCGGTGGCAGTTATTGCGTCACGGTACAGTATAAAAAATCCCGTAAGCAGCGCTTTTTATTACGCCTGCAAACTGAAACGTCGCAGCGTCTTGGCTCAATGCGCCAGCTTGAAGGTGATATATTGTTTCACTTACAAGCATTGCCGTTCGTGCCGAAAGTCTTTTATCAAGGCGAGGATTTTTTGGTGTTGAGATGGATTAGCGGGCGGGTGTTAGGCAAGTGGCGCAATGAAACGTTAAGCGCATTGGCGCAGCGTTTGCAAAGTTTGCATCATTATTCGGTACTGCATCGGAACAAACTCGACGTATTGCCACAGTTGGATCTGATCCAGCAAATTTTCTTTTTATTGCAGCAATTGCCTGCGGAGCAGCAAGGCAATTGGTTGCTGATGCTGGATAAATTCACGCCGTTTCAAGAAAATGAGATTCAAGTGGTGGCACACCACGATCTACATTTGCAAAATTTAGTGAATAGTCAAAATAGCGGTTTGAGTATTATCGACTGGGAATATGCCGCCTTGTCCAATCCGGCGTTGGAGCTGGCATTTTTCTTTGTTAGTAATAATTTAACAGAAAAACAGCAGCGCTATTTTTTAGCACAATATTTGAAAAATAATAGCTTGATCAGCGAAGACCGCACTTTCATCCAATCGATTGCCAGCTATTTTCCTTGGGTGAAATTGCTTAATCAATTGTGGCTGAAGGTTCAGCAAACGACAGCGCTCGACACAGAGGCAGGAGCATTGCGATGACAACATTATTAATCGATTTACAGGCTTATGAATTGACCGCCGAAGAGGTGGAATTGCTACAACATCCGTTGGTGGCGGGGCTGATTTTGTTCAGCCGTAATTTTCATGATCGCCGACAATTGCAAGCCTTGATCCAAGCTGTGCGACAACAAGTGAAAAAACCGCTGTTGATTACGGTTGATCAAGAAGGCGGACGCGTGCAGCGTTTTCGTGAGGGCTTCAGCCGATTACCGGCGATGCAGTCTTTTGCCTTGATGGAAAGCGATCCGCAGCAGCAACGGCAGCTGGCACAGGAAGCCGGTTGGTTGATGGCGGCAGAAATGGGCGCACTGGATATTGATCTGAGCTTCGCGCCGGTGCTGGATCTGGGGCATCAAAGCAAAGCGATTGGCGATCGTAGTTTTGGTGAAGATGTAAACTCGGTGGTGGCGTTGGCAGAAGCATTTATTGACGGTATGGCACAAGCCGGAATGGCGGCAACCGGCAAACATTTTCCGGGACACGGACATGTGATTGCCGATTCTCATCTGGAAACGCCAATCGATAATCGTCCGAAAGAAACGATTTTTGCCGAAGATGTGCAACCGTTTGCCCGTTTGATCAATGCCGGAAAATTGCAGGCAGTGATGCCGGCGCATGTGATTTACAGCCAATGTGACAGCCAGCCGGCGAGCGGTTCGGCGTATTGGCTGCACACAGTGTTACGCCAACAGTTAGCTTTTGACGGTGCGATTTTCTCTGATGATCTCGGTATGAAAGGTGCCGGTTTTATGGGTAATTTTGTTGAACGCTGTCAAGCTTCGCTGCAAGCTGGTTGTGACTTGTTGCTGCTGTGCAATGAGCGCGAGGGCGTAATTCAGGTGCTGGATAATTTGCAGCATCAAGTAACAGCGGCGAGCCAAGTGCGGTTACAACAGCTGTTCAAACGAAAAACGATTGATTGGAAGGCATTGCAGGCGACCAGCCGCTGGGTTGATGCCAACCGCACTTCGGACCGATTGCAGCAGCAGTGGCTTGATGTTAAATATGCCTAATTTGTTATCCTGTCATCATTTTCAACAGCGGCAATGTGGCTCTTGCCAATGGCTTGAGCTGCCGTATCCGCAGCAATTAGCACGTAAACA